>PKXT01000359.1 GCA_003133505.1 Acidobacteriota bacterium | reverse complement strand
CCGCCATTGACGCCGCCCAGCAGGATCCCGCGGCCGATGACGACGCGGACGGCGACGACGGCGGCGATCCGCAACAGCAGGGCGGCCGGGGCGCGGCCGCAGGCACGCCAGCTCCGGGACGGAATCAGAAACAACTGGCCTTCGAGTACGAACTGACCACCGGCAAGCTGACTCTGCTGGACGAACGGCCGCCGCGCAAACCGGCGTGGGCCAATATTTCTCCCGACGGCAAGACCGTGGTCTTCTCGCGCAACCACAACCTCTACATGATGGACGACGCGAACTACGCCAAGGCGCTGAAGAAAGCCGACGATCCCACCATCGTGGAAACCCAGCTCACCAAGGACGGCGAGGAGTATTTCGGCTACGGCGGCCGCGGCGGCGCGGGCGAGCGGAAGCACCTGCCAGCGGCGTCCCGTTCCATGACTCGGGTCAACTATGATTGGCAGGTGGCTGCGGCGATGAACTCCGGGGATAATGCTTAAATCAAGAGTGTTTCGCGTATGGTCATTGAAA
This sequence comes from Acidobacteriota bacterium, assembly GCA_003133505.1. Classification (GTDB taxonomy): domain Bacteria; phylum Acidobacteriota; class Terriglobia; order Acidiferrales; family UBA7541; genus PALSA-278. The sequence goes on along the minus strand of PKXT01000359.1, from coordinate 15,263 downwards.
GTGCGCACTCCGCGCTCACACAAAATCACTTCGCGCGCGCCCTCCGACATTAAGTATTCGGCAGCCATTAGCAGTTCGTCCAAAGTGGCGGAGAAGCCTCTTTTGAGCAAGATGGGTGTGGTTGATCGCCCCGCTTGCTTGAGAAGCGAAAAATTCTGCATGTTACGTGCGCCAATCTGGATTACGTCAGCAGTGCGCTCCACCAGATCGAGCGATTCCTTGTCCACCGCTTCGGTGACAATGCCGAGTCCAAACTGCTCTCGGACCTCGCACAGAATTTTTAAGCCGCTCTCGCCCAGCCCCTGGAAGCTATAGGGAGAAGTGCGCGGCTTGTATGCGCCTCCGCGAAACAATCGCGCACCTGACGCCGCGACGCGCTCCGCAATCGCAAACGCCTGTGCACGGCTTTCAATTGCGCAGGGCCCGGCAATCATGGCAACAGCGCTGCCGCCAAAGCGCACTTCACCCAGAGCGGTGGGAATACGCACCACTGTGCTTTCCGCTTGATGATCCCGGCTGACGAGTTTATATGCCTTGCTTACAGGCACGCATTCCGCAACTCCGGGCATGCCTTCTAGAGCGCCTGCATCCACCGTGCCATTGTTTCCGGTGACGCCGATGGCAACGCGTCCCGCTGGGCTGGGAATTGGGTGCGAAGTTAGTCCCACCGATTCAATCCGGTCACACACGGCGCGAATCTGCTCTGCGGTTGCGTTTTTCTCCATTACTACCAGCATCAGCTAGTCTCTCCCCTATTTCGTTCTAAAGCGGGGGTGCCGTTGCGGCGCGCGGAGGATAGTTACCGCAATGGCACAAATATTCCGTACATGACTATCAGATTCGCCGGATTTCTTCGGAAACCGGAGTGTACTGTATCGCTTCTGGAGGTGCAAACGCCTACGACCAGCATGAGTATCGTTGCACAACCGCAACGCTGGCCTTCCAGATNNCCCTCTATTATGCAGCCAAGGTGCCCCCGAAACACTTTCATGCTTAGTCTGCCCCACATCGTTGTGATTTTCGTTGTGGCCCTGGTGATTTTTGGCCCGGAGAAACTTCCGGAACTGGCGCGCACACTGGGGAAGCTGACCGCCGAATTCCGGAAGGCCACCGGCGATTTGCGGTCCTCATTTGATGAGCAGATGCGCCAGTTGGAGCGTGACGCGGCGGAAATCGAGCGCAAGAAGCGTGAATTGGCCGACAAGCAGGCTGTCGTGGCGGAAAACACTCCTCCAGCAGAAACGGCTGCCGCTCCCCAATTCATCATGGCGCCAGAAATTTCGGAAATACCGGTGCCGGTTGAGGCTGGTCTCGGAACATCGGAGACCATATCCGAAGCATCGCCTGTAGAAGCCGCCAATGCGGGGATTCTTAAGGTTACCCAGCCCACGCCCGCTCCCGTTCCTCACGAAAGGGAAATCCAGCCAGAAACCGTGAGCCTCCCGGGTGTCAATGCCCACCGATCCTGACTTGCTTCACAGCACATCCGCGCCGGGCGAATCCGTCGCATCAGCGGTACCTCTAGCCGTTACCGCTCCTATCATGTCGGTGACGCCGCCTGTGCGAAAGATACCGACAGAGCCGGAAGAAGGCGCGCGCATGTCATTCTTCGATCATCTCAACGAATTGCGCAAGAGGTTGATGTGGTCGTTCGGCGCCATCGTGGTCGGCACGATGATTGCCTTTGCGGTTTCGCAGAAGGTTTTCGCGTTTATTGCCAAGCCGATGCTATTGGCCCTGCGCCACGCGCATTTGGAAGAAAAGCTTGTCTATACCAGCCCCACCGGCGTGATAAACCTACTGATCACCATAAGCTTGTACCTGGGCATTGTGATCGCCCTGCCCGTGGTGCTTTACCAAGTGTGGCTGTTTATCGCGCCGGGCCTTTATAAGCACGAGCGCAGCGCCGTGATCGGATTCATCAGTTCGTCATTTGGCCTTTTTCTCGCAGGCGTGGCTTTTGGCTACTACATTCTTCTGCCATACATGCTCAAGTTCCTGATCGGTTTTCAGGGCCCCTTCAAGCCGCTGATCAGCATCAACGAATATTTTGATCTGATCTTAATAGTTCTTCTGGGTCTGGGCGTGATTTTTGAAATGCCCATTCTGATATTTTTTCTGACCTTGTTTGGCCTTGTGACGCCGCAATTCCTGCTGAAGAACTTTCGCTATGCGATGCTGATTATTACAGTGATCGCCGCCATCGTCACGCCCACGCCGGATGCCCTCACAATGTTGATTTTCATGTCGCCGATGATTGGATTATATTTTGTAAGCATCGGAGTATCTTATATGGTTGTCCGCCGCAAGCGCGCCAGAGAAGCGCTCACCGTTGGAACGCCGTGATGATTTTATGAATCGCTCCCTACTACAATGGCAACGTATTGTGGGACGAGTATTTGTATCGGCCACCGCGATGGTGCTGAGTATCTCCCTGTTATCGTGCAACAAGACCGCGTGGTCGTCCGCCGATGCTGGTGGGCAACAACCTCGCGCCGGAAACCCTCAACAATCCGCTGGGTCGAGTGTTGCATCAGCCCCCAGTCCAAATGAGTCTGCGCCCCCTGCCGCGCAAACCGGCGGTTTTGACGGCCAGCAGGCCTATGACTATACCGCAAAGTTGGTGAGCTTCGGTCCGCGTCCACCCGATTCAGACGCCATCCATCACACTCAGGTCTACATTCGGGAACAATTGAAGAGTTTTGGATGTGCGGTGGATGAAGATGATTTCCATTCGTCNNGAAATTCCCGGCGAGCGAAAGGATATCATCCTGCTGCTGACCCACTACGACACGCTAAAAAAGGATGGGTTCGTGGGTGCTGTGGACGGAGGTTCATCCAGCGGCTTGATGCTGGAAATGGCGCGTGTGCTTTGCGGACAAAAGAGCACGGATACGATCTGGATTGCTTTTCTCGACGGCGAGGAAGCGTTTCAGCAATGGAGCGATGCGGATAGTATTTATGGCAGCCGCGAACTGGCAGCACGCATGGCCCTTTCCGACGATTTATCTCGCATCAAAGCGGTCCTGTTGGCCGACATGGTTGGCGCTGTGATTGTGCGAATTGAGAAGGATTCGAACTCCACCGCGAGGTTGGTTGACCTGGNNTCTGGCATTTCTCCATCGCAACGTTCCTTCCGTGGATGTGATTGACCTGCTCGATTATCCGCGCTCAACCACGTTGCCTTACTGGCATACCAACAACGATACAATGGATAAAGTAAGTCCGCGCAGTCTGGCCATTGTGGGCCACGTATTTATCGAGACGGTGCGCGAGCTCCAGGCGCAGAAATAACTTCATGCTCGCATTTCCGTCGTTTAGCAAGGCCGCCAACCCTCAATGGCCCTCCCCAAAAACACCCAATCAATACAGGTGAAAGCTGGATCATCGTCATACCCTGTGATCTGCGGCGCGGGCAGTCTGTCCCCTTTGAGCGAACTGCTCATCACTCATGCGGGAGTCGGCCCTCTTTTTGTTCTTTCTTCGCCGCGAGTGTGGAATTTCTGCGGCCCGAAAATACGACACGCCCTCAAAGGTGCAAACGTTTCGCGTGTGATTCTATTCGACGATCACGAATCAGCAAAAACGCCGCGCGCGGTGGAGATGCTCTGCCGGAAGCTCATCCGGGCCGGAGCGCGTCGCAACGCGACAATCGTGGCAGCCGGCGGCGGAGTGGTTGGGGATATAGCGGGATTCGTGGCCGCAACTTTTCTACGCGGTGTCTCGCTTGTTCATGTGCCAACTACCTTGTTGGCGCAGGTTGATAGCGCCATTGGCGGCAAGACGGGAGTGAATCTGCCCGAAGGCAAGAACCTCGTCGGCGCTTTTCATCAGCCAAAACTTGTGGTCTGTGATCCCACGCTGCTGAATAGTCTTCCTGAGCGCCAGTTCCGTGCCGGGCTATTTGAAGTGGTGAAATACGCCGCCATTGCCGACCAACGATTATTTGAACTGATGGAAGCGAAGCTCACCGGTATTTCCCGGCACGATATGCGCGCGCTAATGGAAATCATTCTCCGTTGCGTAAAGATCAAAGCTGCTATCGTTGGCAGGGACGAACGGGAAGATGGTGGGCGCGCGGTATTGAACTTTGGGCACACTTTGGGGCACGCCCTGGAGACAGTTACCAATTACCGGCATTTTCTTCACGGCGAAGCGGTGGGGTGGGGGATGCTGGCGGCCTCGCTGGTCTCCGTCGCTCTCGGCAAGCTCGATCCCGACGTTGCCGCGCGAATGATTCGCATGATTGCGGGAGTGGAGCGATTGCCCGCTCTTTCGAAAACATCGGCCACGCGCATTCTGGATGTAATGCAGCGGGACAAGAAATCCCGTGAAGGGATTGTCCGTTGGGTGCTTCCGATCGGGATTGGGCGTGCGGAATACGGTGCCGCCGTACCGCAGGAAAGTTTTCGTCGTGTTTGGGCGGCGCTGCCTGAGTGGGAAAGAAAAGCTCGAGAAGCGGAATGCCTGGGAGCGGAGTATCGCGCGTGACAGTGCCGCCGCACCAGAAATCCGCGCAGGGGGCTCGTCCGGAAGCCGCGCAGACAGAAGCAGAAGCCAGCCGTCACGTCCAGGAAATGTTCAGTCGTATCGCACCGCAATACGATTTCCTCAATCATATTCTGTCACTANNGTTTGGCGACGTCGCACAGCGCGCCGATTTGCACATATTCTTGCGAATCCGAAAGCGCGGGTGTTGGACTTATGCTGCGGCACGGGGGATCTTACGAACGCCATGGAACGCCTGAGTGCGCGACATGGCGGTGGTGCATGGATTGCCGGCGCGGATTTCTCGGGCGCCATGCTGAATTTGGCGCAGCGAAAGGCGTATGCACAACACCGGCGCGCGGCATTCCTTGCGGCGGATGCGTTGCATTTGCCCCTGGCGGATGGCACGGTGGATCTGCTAACGGCGGCTTTCGGATTTCGCAATCTGGCCAACTACCGGCAGGGTCTTGGGGAATGTTTTCGAGTTCTGCGCCCTGGCGGGGAACTGGGTATTTTGGAGTTTTGTGAGCCGAGAACGGGATTCATGGCGGGGCTTTATCGCGCATATTTCAACAAGGTGTTGCCCAGAATTGGCGGCGCAATTTCGGGCAATGGCGAGGCGTATACTTATCTCCCCGCTTCGGTGGCGCGTTTTCCCCAGCCCGAGGAGTTGGCCGCTTGGATGAGTAAGGGCGGTTTTGCTGATGTGCGTTACGAAAGCTGGACATTTGGCACGGTGGCGCTTTACGTGGCACGCAGACCGCATTGATTGGCGCGCTGAAAAGTTTTGAATGGCAATAGCTGCTGTGTTGTCACGAAAGGTTGGGGCGCGCGCGCCCGAACCATTCGCGCGCCCAACCTGGGTCGCTGCCCGATTTGCGAAGCTCGTCCTCCATGTTGGAAATCTGCTGTTGCAGGCCTGCAATTTCCGCTTTCTTCGCTGCAATCGCCGCTACTTTCTCATTGATGTCCGAACGAGTGATGCTCTGCGCCAAAGCTTGCTGCGGGTTGGGGTAATACTGCACATTCAATTCTCCTAATTCACGCTGCATGATCCCGGCTGCTTCCTGGGCCTGGCGCAATTTGGTGCGCACCTCTGCAAAGCGCTGGCGCCAGTAAGTCTCCCCCTTAGCCACATTCGCTCCAGTCGCTTTTCCGTCGATTCCCAGCACGGTGTTTTCCGCCGGGTTGAATCGCTGGCCGACCACGGAAACTCCACCGACCGTGGGAAGGTGGTCATTGGTGAAAACGATAGATGCCGGGGGATGTTGTGCGCATTGTTTCCGCGCTGCGATGGCAGCATCCGCCACGGAAACGGATTTCTTTATTGGTGCATTAGTTGTGGCAGATGTTGATTGTCTTAATTGTATCGGCGGGGGGTGGGTCGCTGCAGTCTGACATCTAATTGGTACCGCCGATGAAGCAATTATGGAGATACCGATCCCACATATCCACAACACGCGCGGAGCATGCCGCCGAATTGAATATTCGAGAAACAAAATAGCGAACATGAGTTTTCCAGGCTGGAAGGGGGGAAGCCTTCGGTCAACTGTATGCGTTGCCAATGATGGGCGCAAGCACGCTGACGTGACACGCATACGAGCAGTTAACATGCCCGCCAGTCCAACGCATTCAAAGTGATCAATGCAGAAATGTTAAGCCATGAATCGATTGATAGGAGTAGCAGGTCTTCAGCAGATCACTCAATAATAAGAAAGATACCAGGCGATAAGACGCGGCCCCCAAAAGGCGACACCAATCGCCGCTATACCAAGAAACGTGCCAAAGGGCCACTCGTAATCGCGCCCGCGTCGCCCGGCGACCATGAAAGAAAGCCCGATCAATGAACCCATTACTGATGCGGCGAGGATCGTCAGCAACGCGCCTTTCCAACCCAGGAAACTTCCAGCCATTAGCATCATCTTCACGTCACCGAGACCCATGCCTTCCTTGTGACGCAAACGGAAATAGCCCTCGGCGAACAACCACAGCACCCCGCCGCCGCACGCTGCGCCCACGAAAGCTCCTTCCAGCGAATTCATTCGCGTGCTCAAAGACGCTCCGGCTAGGGAGTAGGAAAACGCATCGCGGACGGAGTTGGGTATGAAGATGAATAGGCTGGCGATCAATCCCGCCGCCAAGCCAGCGAAGTTTACCACGTCAGGCAAAATGCGTTCACGAAGATCGGTAAATACCAACACAATGTTGAGCGCGCAAAACATCAACCACTTGGCAAACATCGGTGAAAGTCCAAAAGATAAATAGCAGGCCAGCGCGAGTAGGGCCATCAAGAATTCCACCGTAGGATAGAGCGGTGAAATGGGTGTCCCGCATTTACGGCAGCGACCGCGAAGCATCAGGTAGCTAAGCAGTGGAATGTTGTCAATCGGGGGGATATGCACGCCGCACTGAGGGCAATGCGAAGGCGGAGTGACGATGGACTCGCCGATGGGAATCCGCACAATACAAACGTTCAGAAAACTGCCGAGGAGCAGGCCAAACAAAAAGACAGCGAAGAGCGTCACGCCGCCACTTTGCCATAGCGTCGTTCATGCGGCAAGCCGTATTTCAGAATAGGCCCGGGCTGATGGCTTAAGCAGAGCAGGCGGTCAGACAGTTCCTGGAAATCTAAAATACAAGGTCTAGAGATTAGACGGAAAACACCGGGGCGCATTTTGATTGACACGTCACTCTCGCGATATCGTTGCGGAGGCCCATTTGCCTCATGAGCTTTCTCGAACAGTACATTCGCCGGTATGAGCACTCGCGCTGGGCCAATGAGCCGGATAGGCCTACGCCTGGACTTGCGTGGGGACTTGAGCATAGTGGCGGGCGCGCAAGCGAGCCCGACCCGGCTACATTTCTTGAGGCATTCGCTGAGCGCACCATCGCTAAGAGCGATGAGTGGTTTGATGGTACGCCTGCGCGCGATTATCGCCTCGATCCCCGAGGCGGCACGGTTCCAGGCGAAGCAGGGGTCCTCACATTTACCAGCGCGGTCGCCTCGCAATGGCCCGAGAACAACGTCGTATATGGAAGATTTTTCCCCGCGCGCCGTTCGAGTCCAGCGGTAATCGTTCTCGGGCAATGGAATGCCCGGTGGGATCAATATGCCGATATCTGCCGGTGGCTGAATTTCCTGGGTATCACCGCGCTCAAGCTCAGCTTGCCTTATCACGATCGCCGCGCGATTCCCGGCCATCCACGCGCTGATCATCTGATTGGGCCGAATATCGGGTTGACCATACAAGCGAATCAACAAGCGGTTTCGGATGTTCGCCGCGCGGCGCGCTGGCTGGTGGCGCGAGGTTACGGAAAGATTGGCGTCCTTGGCGCGAGCATTGGATCGTCGGTGGGATTTGTAGCTCTAGCACATGANNTCCACTTTCTTCGGCGAAGTGGTTGCCAACGGCCTGACCACAATGCATGTATGGGAAGCCATGCGAGGGAAAATTTCGCCCGATGATCTACGGCGCTATTGGGCGCCCATCAGCCCGCAGCCGTATTTTCACAAGCTGCGCGGGTCATCGAAAAAATGTTTGGCGATTATTGGCGAAAACGATCCAACGTTCTCGCCGGAATATTCCGAGGATTTCCTGATTGCGATGCGCGAACAGGGATTCGATTATGAGGCATTGAAAATGCCCTGTGGCCACTACTCGTTGGGCGAAGCGCCGTTCAAATACATCGCCGGCTTTCGGTTCGGCACATTCCTTTTCCATTCCCTCGCGTAGACCATGAAGTCTCACTGGTTTGGCTAAATTGCAAATTCTGTTTCGGTTGCGACTAGAAAAGTGTAACTAACTGATACGACATTAGTTGGCAGTTTACGACTGTGGTTGCGGTTGCGATTAGAAATACTTGCTATTTTCCTGTTTGTTCACCAATACCAGCCTTCCCAGTCAAGTGATCGCGGGCACCCTGGTAACTCCATATTACCCGGCAATTTCGGATAAGAGACTGGCTTCGATGAGTGCGGAAACGGCGTTGATGTCGGGGGCGAGAGGGCGGTCTTCAGTGAGGCGAGGAGAAACACCACGCACAAGGGCGTAAGCCTTGCGCGCTTCCACGCCAGTCTGTAGTGGAGCGTGAAAATCGATGCCCTGGCAGGCAGCGAGAATTTCAATGGCGAGCACGTCGCGGACGTTTTGCAGCATCGGCGCGAGCCGTCGCGCCGCGGACATGCCCATTGAGACGAAATCTTCCTGGTTGCCGGAAGTGGAAATGGAATCCACCGAGTGCGGCGCGGATTGGGCCTTCAGCTCGCTGGCCAGAGCGGCCGCGGTCACGTGAGCAATCATGAAGCCGGAATTGAGACCAGCGTCTTCGGTGAGGAACGCGGGCAGGCCACTGGTGTGAGGATTGGTCATGTGCTCGGTACGGCGCTCGGAAATACCCGCGAGAGACGCAAGAGCAATAGCCAGATGGTCGGCGGCAATGGCCAACGGTTGTCCATGAAAATTTCCGCCACTAAGTATTTCGCCGTCGCCATCTTCGCCCTTGGCGAATACGAGTGGATTATCCGTGGCGCTATTGATCTCAATGGCCAGGATTGCGCGCACTTGCGCGATTGCATCGCGGATCGCGCCATGGACCTGCGGAGTACAGCGCAGGCTGTAGGCATCCTGTACGCGGGTATCGGTGGTTGAATCGCGATGCGATTCCCGGATCTCGCTGCCCATCAGCAACCGAGTTAGATTGCGCGCGCTGGTTATCTGGCCGGTGTGAGGGCGGACGCGCTGAATGCGTTCATCGAAAGCCGTGGTGGTGCCACGCAGGGCGTCCACCGACAATGCCGCCGCCATGTCGGCGACATCGGAGAGGATTTCCGCTTCGCGAATAGCCAGCGACAGTAATGCAGACATTCCCTGCGTGCCGTTCAACAGCGCCAGACCTTCCTTGGCCTCGAGCGCCAGCGGCGCAATACCCGCGCGTGACATCGCCTCGCCGCCGGACATCTGCAGCGATTCGAAAATCGCTTCGCCTTCACCAATAGCTGCCAGCGCCAAATGGGCGAGCGGCGCCAGGTCGCCGGAAGCGCCTACGGAGCCTTTGGAGGGAATCATCGGATGGACACCGCGATTTAGCATGGTGCAAAGCGTCTCCACGACCAGCGGACGCGGTCCACTGTACCCCTTAGCCAGGGTGTTGGCGCGCAGGAGCATCATGGCTCTCGTTTCGGAAATGCTCAGCGGCTCACCGAGGCCGCAGGCGTGGCTGCGAACAAGGTTCAATTGCAGCCGATGAATCTGGTCTTTTGAAATACGGACGCGCGCCATGGCTCCGAATCCGGTATTAATCCCATAGGCGGTGACATCAGACGTGACCAGCTTTCGCACCACGGCGCACGAAGCTTCCATTTTTGCGCGCGCAGGCGCGGCCAATTCCACAGCGCACTCGTTGAGCGCGACATCGTATATGTCGGTGAGGGTTAAATTGTCGCCAGTCAGCAAAAGGGAAGTCATTTGGAGAGTACTTCCTGCAAAACTTTGGTATAGCGCTCAGGTAACACGCGGGTCTTCATGCCAGCAGTGCAAACCAGATGGGTAGTTTCGCCTTCGGCCACCGCCGCGCCATTATCCAATCGGGTAATTTCGTAGTTGAAACGAATGATAGGGCCGCGAAGGGATTTGAGGCGAGTGCGAATTAAAATCTCGTCATCAAACCGCGCGGGCGAGCGATACCGGCAACCTGATTCAACGACGACGATGTAGCAGTCGTCAGTCTCTTCCACGTCGCGGTAGCGAAAACCAAGCTGGCGCAAGAATTCCACGCGACCGATTTCAAACCATGTATAGAAGTTGCCATAGTAAACGACGCCCATACGGTCGGTTTCGGCATAGCGGACGCGGACGAGCGTGTCGTTATAATCGTTGGGCATGGATTTTTTCGCTGAATTCATATGCTACTTATGTCCACTCACGCTCTTGGACCACTGAGGAGTACGCTTTTCGAGGAATGCGCTAAGTCCTTCACGAAAGTCCGCAGTCTCGCGAATCGCGGCGCTCTCGGTCACCGCCATATCCAACTCACGCCGAATTTCCGGCTCCTGGAATTGGCGCAAGAGGCGTTTCGAATTTGCCATGCTTGTGGGACTCCAGGCCACAAGAGATTCCGCGAGCTCGCGAGCGTGCGCAAGAAGTATCTCCGCGGGCACGATTCGAGTCACCAGTCCCATTGCATGGGCCTCTTCGGTGTGAAAGATCCGTGCCGAGAGCAACAGATCGCGCGCGCGCTTATCGCCCACCTGCCGCCGCAAGAAGATGGAAACAACGGCCGGTAGAAATCCGATGCGCACTTCGGTATAGCCGAACTGCGCGCCCGGGATTGCCAGAGTGAAATCCGCGAGGGTTGCAATACCCGTGCCGCCGGCGATAGCCGCACCGTTGACCGCTGCAATCAGCGGCAGGGGATACGAATAGATGGAATAAAAAAAATCCGCCATTCTTCGGGCATCTTCCATGTGTTGCTCGAAGGGCTGCGTGGCAATAGAGCGGAGATCTTCCAAATCCATCCCGGCGCAGAATGCCTTGCCGGCCCCGGTAAGAACGACGACGCGCGCGCCGGCGGATTGCGCCTCCTCAAGCGCGGTCAACAGCTCATCCATCATTTGGCGCGAAATGGCATTGCGACGCTCCGGGCGACTGAGAATGATGGTAAAAATCGCACCGGTGTGTTCCATCTTAAGGGTGGAATAGCTCATGGCACTCTCAGTTTGGCCGTTCGTGTTTAACATTCGACGGATCGCCCGTCTTCACATCCGCTGGTGGCTGCCCGGAGATGGGCGAACCGGCTAATCGGTGGGGCTCGCCATGACCCTCCCCCGGGGAATCCGAATATTTTTCGCCCAAAGAAGCGCTCCGAGCGCTGAGCATCGCCAGGGTGCGACTGTCAATCCCAATCTGGACGCCACGAGTGGATAGCGCCGCGAGAACCGACTCAGTGGGGACGTTACCGGTCAGTTCATCCCCCGCGAATGGGCAGCCGCCCAGCCCCGCAAGCGCGCCATCAAATCGGCGACACCCGGCTTCGTAGGCCGCCAGGATTTTTTCGAGAGCATGCTCAGGCCGGCTGTGTAAATGAACGCCAATCTCGAGGCCCGCCACGCAATTCTTCACCGACCCGAAAAGCTGCGCCACCTCCGCTGGATTAGCTCTGCCGACCGTATCGGCGAGCGACACGGTGCGGACACCCGCATCTTTCAGCCATACCAACGCATCTTCAACGATTTCGCGGCCCCACGGCTCGTCATAGGGATTGCCAAAGGCCATGGAAATGTACACCACCAACTTTCGATCCGCGGCACGCGTAGCCTTTTGTAGTTTCGCAACAAGCGCCCGTGATTCATCGCGAGACATGTTGGCATTGGCGCGCCGAAAATAGGCCGAAATCGAATATGGATAGCCAATTGTGGTGACGCCCGGCGTCGCAAGCGCGCGATCCAGCCCTTTTTCATTAACGACAATGGCGATGATTTCGGGCGCCGCGCCGGATGGCAATTTCGCGCCGGCCAAACCCTTCATGACCTCTTCGCTATCGGCCATCTGGGGAACGTATTTTGGCGAGACGAAGCTTATGGCGTCTATATGCGCGAATCCGGCTTGAATCAAGGCGCGGAGATAGAAGATTTTCTCGGCAGTGGGAATGATTTTTCCCAAGCCCTGCCATGCGTCGCGGGGACATTCAACAACGGTTACTTCATCCATTCCCTTAGGCTCTCCGAAATAATTTTCACTGTGCAGCGGAGTCGCAAAGCCTGCCGCAGCCTGCGCGAATTCCGCATTACTTACCGCTTATGTTTGCAGCACGCCCGTACGAAATTCGCGGATATCGGGATTGTGGGCCACCGCTTCCAGCGCCTCCGCCAGCACTTCACGGGTCTGAGCTGGGTCAATAATCGCGTCCACCCATAGACGAGCCGCGGCGTAGCGTGGATCCATCTGCTGCTCATACGTTGCACGAATCGATTCGCGCAGCTCCTGCAATTCCTCGTCGGAGAGTTTTTTGCCTTCGCGCTCGAGTTGCTTCACCTTGATTTCGACGAGCGTGCTGGCAGCGGAATCTCCACTCATCACCGCATAACGCGCGGTGGGCCAGGCAACNNATAACGCGCGGTGGGCCACGCGAAAATAAAACGCGGATCATAGGCCTTCCCGCACATTGCGTAATGGCCCGCGCCGAAGCTGCCGCCGCAAATTACCGTGATTTTAGGCACAACGCTATTGGCCACAGCATTCACCATTTTGGCTCCGGAGCGGATGATGCCGCTCCATTCCGCCTCTTTGCCGACCATGAAGCCGTTCACGTCGTGCAGGAAAATCAGAGGAATCAGGTTCTGGTTGCAATCAAGAATGAAGCGCGCGGCCTTGTCCGCGGCTTCCGTATAGATGACGCTTCCAAATTCCATTCGGCGCTCGCCGGTAGCTGAGTCCATCGTATGAACGTTCATTTTCTGGTTGGCCACAATTCCCACGGCCCAGCCGTCAATGCGGGCGAACCCGCATAGAATCGTCTTGCCATATTCCGCGCGGTATTCCTCAAAACGGCTGCCGTCCACCACGCGCGCCAGAATTTCATGCATATCGTACTGTCGCCCCGGTGCGGGCGGAAAAATGCCGTACAGTTCTTCCGTAGGATAACGAGGCGCCTCAGCTGGTTTACGGTCAAACGGCGCACGGGGGCGGTGGCCGGTCATATCCATCAGCGAACGAATGCGATTCAGGCAGGATTCGTCGTTTTCCTCTCGAAAATCCACAGTGCCGCTGATTTGCGAATGCATTTTCGCACCACCGAGTTCTTCCGCTGGAGTCTTCTGGCCGATGGCGGCTTGAACGAGCGCGGGGCCGGCCAAAAAGAGGCCCGAGCCTTCGGTCATTAAAATGTGGTCGCACATCACCGGGAGATAAGCTCCGCCTGCCACGCACATTCCCATGATCGCCGTAATCTGGGGAATGCCCATGGCGCTCATCACCGCATTATTTCGAAAGACGCGGCCAAAATCGTCGGTATCCGGGAACACGTCTTCCTGCAGGGGTAGAAACACACCGGATGAATCCACTAGGTAAATGGTTGGAAGATGATTTTCAATGGCGATGTTCTGCGCGCGAATGACCTTTTTCGCGGTCATTGGGAAAAACGCGCCAGCTTTTACCGTGGCGTCATTGGCAATGATCATTACCATTCGCCCGCAAATCCGACCAAGACCAGTAATAACGCCAGCCGCGGGCGCGCCGCCCCATTCTTGATACATTTCGAATGCGGCGTGCAGGCCGAGTTCGTGGAGTGCGGCGCCCGGATCAATTAGCAGGTCTATGCGTTCACGGGCGGTAAGCCGGGACTTGCGATGCTGCGATTCGATCGCTTTCGCCCCACCGCCTTGACGTAGAAGTTCTTCCTCGTTTTTCAGCACCGTCAGGCGATTGATCATCTCACGGGTATTTTTATCGAATTCGGGAGCGTCACGCTGGACGTGTGTTTCGAGAAAGGAATCCGCCAATTGAGCTGTTCTCCGGACGGGGGGTGAAGATTCTTTATCAATCGCCGCCGCGCAAACATGCAGTATACGTGTTTTGCGGCCTAACGCGCGATAGATGGGGAAGGAGCCGTATGGGCCCAGGCGATCCGCGAAGGTATCTTTCGCGTCGCATTCCTAATGTACCAGAATGACATTCGATTGGGCGGTGCTAAATTTCATTTACCCTTCCAGTGGTCCCTCCGTACTAATTCCAACGACCATCCCACCCTTGCGGCGGACGGCGTAACTTCAGGCCTGGCGAATGATCCGCAATCGCTCGCGGATAGATAACGCATGGCCTAGCGGGAGCTTATCAAAAATGGCGCAACCCCAAGCCGCACCTGAAAGAATCTCCCGGGCGGTGCATGAGGATGTGGTCAAGCAACTTCGTAGTCTGGAGGAGGCTGGCGAAAACAGCTTTTTCGCGAATTTAGTTCAGGAATTTGCCGCCGAGGGCGCCCGGCTGTTGGCCGCCATACATCTCGCCGTTGAATCGGGGAATTCCATTGCGCTTAGAAACGCGGCCCATAGTCTAAAGGGGTCGGCGGCCAGCATGGGTGCGGCCTGCTTGGCCGCGCTTTGCAAGGATGACCCGGACGTTTGGAAGGGAGGACGCGATACCTTCCGCCCGCGCCTTGCTTCCCAGGCTGCAGCAGGAGTGGGAGCAGGTTCAGGACGACTCCGGCGATATCTTCGAGAATAATTGACTTAAGTTCGGCTCCGAAATTAACCAGGTTCCCAGAGATGGTTATCGTCACTAAAATAAGCTATACGGCAATCCTCGGAAAATACCATACATGCAAAAGCAAAACATAATTTACGACTTGCTGCTCCGCTCCGGCGTGGTTGACGGGGTCGCCCTGGCGCGTGCCGCGGACTTGCAATCCACTCGTGCGATTTCATTGCCGCGGCTATCGGACGCGGACTGAATCTGGAACATCTCGGGCCCGATANNCCGCCAGCGAAAAGTGGCTCCTTTAAGAAGCCATCTCATAAACGCCTGAGGAGGATGACAAGGCAGCCGAGCTGGAGCATGCCAAGGAAGTTGGCTTCTTGGTATTCCCAGCGGTTGACCAGTCGCCGGAAATTGTGGAGCCAAGCAAAGAGGCCCTCGATTTTCCAGCGGCGGCAGTAACGGCGCAGTTCGCGGCCGTCCTGGGTGTTCTTGCGGCGGCGATTGTATTCACGCGGAACTGCAGGATGCTACTCTCTCGCGCTTGAAAATCATGGGCGGAATGGATATCACTGGCCCCCGAAGAGG
>PKXT01000284.1 GCA_003133505.1 Acidobacteriota bacterium | reverse complement strand
AAAGCGCGTCCATGCTTTGCGCCCGCGTCGTGCGCGGCATCAACTCCACTGAGAACGCGGTCGCACCAGTAGCCGCAATCTCCTGGATCGTTTCCAGCGCCCCCAGCGGCCGCAGAAAACCGATTAGCACTTGATCGCGGCGTAATAGAGAGAGATCGTTTTTTCCGGACTTTACGTTCGCCCCATGGCACAGCACTTGGACGATAATATCGGCGGTCCGAAAAATCTCATCGCGTTGCGTGACAATTTTCGCACCTTTGGCGACGTAATCCGCGTCGGGATATCCGGCCATTGCGCCCGCGCCCGCCTCAACCACGACTTCCAGCCCCGCTTTCGCCAAGGCGGGAATCACCGCTGGCGCCAACGCCACGCGCCGCTCCCCCGGAGAAATCTCGCGGGGAACGCCTACAATCATGATTTATTCCCCCTTTGGGATTTGAATCGCATGGGAATTAACACCGAAATAGGAACAGCGGGAATGCAGCCCGATCCGGGATCCTTAACCACGCCCGGATCGGGCCTCGGTGTACCGCGCACCTAACTCATACTCCCTGGCAACAGTAGGCCCATGAGTCAGATTCGCTCGATCTGTTGCGCCAGCGGGTTATACATGAGCAAACTATTTACCCTTGTAGGTTCGCGGAGAGCCTACTCCAGCACAGATGTCCCAGCCGACTACACAAGTGGGGTCGCCGGTGGTGATATCGTAGAAAGGTAGTACCCCTGGCACGCCGTCTCCTCCGCCATTGGCATACTCTTTATAAATCATGGTCAGTTCATCATGGGACGACTTATTCAATAGACCGGCGGCATTCACGATGCCGGCCATGGTTGGCGAGGACCAACTTGTTCCTCCCACCTCGGTCCAACCCTGCAGGTAAATGGCCGCGCAGCAGAAATCCGAAGCCACATCCGGAAACCCACGCTGCATGCCCACGATACTTTCGATAACGTCCTGATAGCTCGGTCTCGATTCATAAGGGCTTATGGCCCCACCGCCACCATCCGTATAGTACTGTTCGTTAAGGAAATTTCCGTTGGAGTCGCGGTTAAAATACGTACCGCCGACAGCTACGACATTAGGCGACGCAGCGGGATGGAAGGGGTAATTCAGACCATCGTCGCCGGCTGCGGCGAAGTAAACCACTCCCGAAACCCTAAAATTCTTATCGTAGTTGAGTTCCTGGGGAGCTTCCGGAACACCCCAACTCATGCTAACCACGCCCCCACCGTTTGCGGCAACGGTCTGGCCTGCTACTCTTACGGCTTGCCACGTAGGATCTGTATTGATTTGTACGGACTCTACCAGGAAGAGTTTGGCATTAGGGGCCATGGCATGAGCCCACTCGATGTCAAGCGCTTCTTCCACTTCCCAGTCGGAATATACTGGGGGCTTGGTGCCGTTGGCATAAATTATCTGCAGATCGGCATCGGGCAAACCGAAGTAGCTTGAAAACGCGTGCAAATCCGCAGCCGCGGTGGGATAGTCGCCGGCATCCACGATAGCGATGGCCCCCACGCCGCCCGTCGGCACGGTTGTGCTTGTGGCAATCGGGCAGCCGGTGGGGCCGGAAACCAATTGGTAAACGCAAGCCAGGGACCCCGGCGTCTCCGCATCGGGGGGTGGCTGGGGGGTCCGGACATCGGGGCCGACAAAAAAGTAGTTCGTATTCATACGGCCCGGGCGCGGAATGCTCGATTCGGGAATAGTAATCGTCTTTCCATTTATTGTTGTCCCTTCAAGCCTTTGCCCAAAAGCAGTCGATGCGGTCGGGCCAAGCGATATTGCAATCGCGCTCGTCAGAAAAACAAACACGAAACTAACCATCGAATGTTTCATCCTTGAATCTCCCTTTTGCTCTAGTATCATTGGATCAACCGGCTGCCTGGCATGGCCGGCCCACCGCTAATAGTTAGGAAGCCGCCGCGCGAAGATTTTACCCCTCGTTCTCCGAAAATCACAATCCGCCCAACAATAGAATTTTACGTCGCGCAGGCTCTCCCCCCGGAAGCCTGTAATAATCACAACACCGTTATCGAGCTGCCTCTTTAATTATTTTCCAGGAAAGGTGGGATGATCAGCCTCATGTTGCGAGAGCACATCGGTTGTCATCCAAACTAACGTTGCACCCTCATCCTGGCAGGAAATGGATAAAGGTGCGCCTGCGCTTCTTCAACTTCTTCCATCCCGACATTCGAAGATTGCCCACTCTCGCCGCTGACCCGGGAAGAACGACCGGTGATTGATTTTCGCTGCGCAGGTTTGACTGTGGGTCCATCATTTAGCGAAGCGTGATGTTACTGGAAATGTCGCCGCTCTCGATTACTTGCATCTAAAAAGCTATGGCGAAACGGGACACTCCCCGCGGAGGGCGCAAACTCTCGCAGCTTTCCTTCAAGGCAGTCGGTAACCCGGCTCCAACACTGGAAACTTTGCAACGGGAGGCGGCCGGCTGCAAAGCCTGCGCCATTTGGGAAAACGCTACGCAAACGGTCTTCGGCTAGGGCCGCCAAGGCGCACGCATATGTTCGTTGGTGAACAACCGGGCGATCAGGAAGATCGGCAAGGGAAGCCGTTTGTTGATCCAGCCGGCAAAGTGCTGGATGCCGCGCTAATTGACGCCGGAATCGACCGCGCTCGTGTGTACGTTACCAACCGCCGTAAAACATTTCAAATGGGAGCCTCGCGGGAAACGGCGGATCCACAAGAAACCGAATGCCACCGAAATAGCCGCGTGCCATCGGTGGCTACAAGCGGAGATTTCCGCACTTCATCCGGAGATTATCGTCTGTCTGGAGCCAGGGCTCGCAGGCCTTATTGGGGGCATCTTTTCGAGTCACCCAGCGCCGGGGAGAACTTCTTGACTTGCCCCTCGCCGCCGTGGTGATGGCGACTGTGCATCCTTCTTCCATCCCGCGCGTGCCAGACAGCGAAACCCGACGGGTGGAGATGCAACGGTTCGTCGAAGATTTGCGAAAAATTCCCGCGAAATATAGACGCTAAATATCTTCGCGGAGCGGAGGGGTTTGGCCAGAAANNCGCCGGTCGTGGTGTCCACGATTTTGCGAGCAGCGCTGACATCGGAGGGATCCTCAAAATCCACGCGGCCCTGGCAGCCAGGATTGCCTTTGGTCATCAACTGGAGGCGGTTCATCGGCTTTCCATTCAACCCGATGGGTTGCATTTGAACTACCAGGCGCCTGTCATTGTCGTCAACGATCCTGGCTTTCACATTGGCCATTGATCCGTTCT
>PKXT01000251.1 GCA_003133505.1 Acidobacteriota bacterium | reverse complement strand
TCCGACGATGTCTTCATCCTGGAACGAGGACATTTGGTTTTCATGCCATGGCAGCACATCCCAGGAAACCCAACTCCACAAAAACGCCACCACTCCACCAAGCAAAGCGCCCAGCAACAATGATCGTTTCATGAATCGCTCCTCGCGGCGTTGACTTACTGAATGATGTGCCGTTTACTCGTGGACAATTTCCAGGTCAAGCATAATCGTGATCGTGTCTCCGATCATCATGTCGCCCTTGGATGACATCGGCGTGGTGCCATAGGTCATGCCCCAGTCCTTGCGATTGATCTTGGCGATAGCCGACAGACCCCGTCGCTGATGGTGCCAAGGGTCATTGATGGGCGCCGTGGGACCGTCCACGTCGAACGTGGCCTCGTGGGTGATTCCATGCATCATCAGATTGCCCGACACCTGCAATTTCCCGTCGCCCACTTGGCTAATCTTCTTCGAATCGAAAGTCATGGTGGGATATTTCGCCACGTCGAAGAAATGGTCGGTTTTCAGATCAGCATCGCGGTTGGCGTTGCGTGTGTCAATTGAATTCACGTCAATTGTCGCACTCACGCTCGATTTGGTGATGTCCTTTTCATCCAATTCCACTTCGCCGCTCACTTTGGTGAACTCTCCCTGCACATTCGAGATTCCGAGGTGGCGCACAACGAATTGTGCACTGGAATGATCCGGATCTATATGCCACTTCGAAACTTTCTGGGCCTGCGCTGGCAGGGACATGCCCAGCACCAGCAATCCAGCCGTTACCATCCATTTTCCGATTGTTTTCGTTGACATCATTTTCTCCATGATTATTTATTACATCCCGCAATTCCCATCGCCGCCGTGATTTCTCTGCTATTTCGATTCTGCCTGCGCGACACAGGCACGATGCGCGGGATTGCTTGCATGACCGTTTTGCCAGTGCTATCCTTCGGCTGCCCCTCCATAATTACATGCGAGGCTTCGTAGCATTACACGGGCGGGAGTAGTTTAGTGGCAGAACGTGAGCTTCCCAAGCTCGAGGTGAGGGTTCGATTCCCTTCTCCCGCTCCATTCCGCATTCCAGCCGAATTTCCGAATTGATCAGGCCGTAAGAGCATACACCAGCACCGCGTTATCCCGGCAGCACCATAATTTTGAATCATCATATACCCGCACAGCGGGTGGTATTCGCACGAAAACGCCCGAGAGTGCACATGGCACACCCGGGCGTTCAGGTTTACATGTCGGTTGCGGCTATTGGCTCGAACAGCCATTTTGCACGCCGGTGAGAACCCCATTTGCGGCGCGGATTGTACGGTCATAGCACTGATCGCCGCCGGGACTGGACGAGGTGAACGAATAATTCTGCGAACTCTTCTGTCCCGTGTTTCCGGTAATCTCACCCGAAGAGTTGAAATCCAGCATGTCCGTCGCCGTCACGACGTTGCTGCCGGTGGAATCATATTCGCCGCGCTGGTTTCCCACAGAGCTGGTGGTGTTGTATTGCTGGTTCACCTTGGTGGTTTGCACGCCGGAGCCGTCGGAATTGTAGGCCACTGAGATATCAAGATTCAGCGGATAGCCGAATGATTGGGAAGTATAGGTCGTGGTCCCATGATCGGTAACCGCGCTGGCGGACGACAGATCATTGTCCTGGGTGATGTCTTGCACGTACTGGAGGCTGGATATGTCAAACCTTTCCACACTGGAAAAATTGACCAGGTCCGATACCTCGGTATTGACGCGCCCGTGCGATGTATCCACGTAGCCCTCGATGATGTAGGTGCGCTCGGATGTGACTTTGACCGCGCCCACAGTGGCGCCATTGACCGTATTGATGTTTTCCAGCACGACTGGCGTGGGGGCCGCGCTCAGGGTGTTGTGAGTTATCGCGCCGGTCACTTGCGTCGATCCGCTATCGAGGTACAGCAATAATGATGCGGTGGCTGAAAAGTAGCTGTCGGCGTTGAATACACTCAATGCCACGGTGTGCGGCTGGCCATTGCTCAATAGTCCGGCGAACGGTGACAGGTCAACCCGATAGGGAATGAAATCGAGCGTTTGAACGCCTGGAATGGGCGACCATAGGTACGGGTCAATACCACCCGTAAAAATCCAAGGGTATACGGGAGCGACTCCAGCGGGCGTACCGTCAATGCTGATCTCCGTCTCGCGAAACGCCGTTCCTGTGCAGCTTTCGAGCTCGGTCGCCACGTCGTCGGGAACACAGGTGTACCAGAACTCATCGCTGCTCTGGCCCTGCGCGTAAACGTCAAGATAGGCCGCCTCAACGTTGGTGGGCATGGTGAACGTACCGGCCAGTTGGTCGGCCGTGGTGTTCAGCGCCACAGTTCCTCCTGTTGGACCAGCCGAAAGTGGCAGAACCACATCGGCGGTGCGCGGTGCTGTTTGCCCATTGGCCAAAGGATAAAATTCCAGCGCGGTGCTGCCGGAGATGATTCCCGTGTACTGCGAATTGACGATATTAAAAATGTCCACTGTTCCCGTCTGGGGCGTGGTGAATAGCGAACTGTAATCGGTCAGGTCCCTTTCCACGTGCCAAGTCGGTCCGAAATTCGACATAGGTTCGGGAGTGGTGCCAAACCAGATATTCGTCGCGCCAATCCAGATATTGCCCGTGCGGTCGTACTGAATGCCCGCGCTGACCGCAAAGTTTCCGACGAAAACTACCTTGGCCCAGGGTCCGGGGCATGCCGTCGGCGGAGTGTATTGAAATGATTGCGAGTTGTAATCCTCAAACAAATAATTGCTAAAAAGCTGCACAAAGCAGGGCTTGGTATTCGGTCTTGGCACGGGCGGATCAGCCGTTGCCGTATTCTGCGACCCCAATTGGTATTGGCGCTGAACGCTAATGTTCTGCGCCGCACCAGCGGGAATTACCAGGGTGCAGCCGGCCAGTATTGCTACGATGGCTTTGGCGCGCGTTATGCTCGAAAGCTTTGCCATGATGAAGCTCCTTTCCAGATTTTAATGTCTCTCGGCCCGGTCGCCCAGGTAAACGCGGGATCAAATGTACGAGGCTATATTCTGTCCGCTCGCGGACAGAGTCAAGGATTTATTGCGGCCAAAAATCAGAGCGCCCGCCTGGCCGGTACGCGTCAAGCTATCGCGCGGGGAATGGCTTCGCTCCAGCGGCCCTGGGCTTTTAGGATCAGCTCAATGACCTCGCGGACCGCACCCTGACCACCGGAGCGCGCTGTTACGTAGTGGGCCGCCTGTTTCACTTCCGGAACGGCATTGCCAACCGCCACCGCCAGACCCGCGCGTCGTAAAAGAGGAAGGTCAGGCAGATCGTCGCCGATATAGGCCACCGCTTCGTCTGTCACCCTGGCCGTCCGCAAAATCTCCTCATACGCGACCAGTTTTTTGGCCCGTCCTTGAAAAACAAATTCCATGCTCGCTTCGCGCGCGCGTCGCGTGGTGGCAGCTGAATCGCGGCCGGTAATCAGCCCCATCCGGAGGCCCATCAGCCCCGCCAATTTTATTCCCGCGCCGTCATGGGCNNCCTTCCATCGGTCATTACACCGTCCACGTCCATTAGCACGACGCGAATCCCCGCTGCACGCCGCCGAATGTCCACCCCGGCTCGCGCCGCTAATCTCTCCTTGCCAGCCGCCGTCGGCTTTTTATGCTGTGCCGCCATTTTAATTGCGAGTCCTCGATTGAATATCTTA
>PKXT01000064.1 GCA_003133505.1 Acidobacteriota bacterium | reverse complement strand
ACCATGGTGCCATCGTCCAGATAGGCGACTCCCTGATTGAGTTCCTTGCCTTCGCGCAGAATCAGAACTCGCATCGTCTCGCCAGGCAGGACCACCGGCCGCAAAGCGTTGGCGAGCTCGTTTACATTGAGAACTTCCACGCCCTGTAACTTGGCAACCTTATTAAGATTGAAATCATTGGTCATTACTTTAGCTTCGTAGCGGCGAGCAACTTCGATTAGTTTCATGTCTACTTCAGCAAATTCAGGGACTTCATCCTCGATAATGCGCACTACGATGTGGGGCATTTTCTGGATACGCTGGAGAACTTCCAACCCGCGACGCCCGCGCTGGCGCTTCAACCCGTCGGCGGAATCGGCCACGGTCTGGAGCTCCCGGAGCACAAACCGGGGTACCAGCAAAGTACCATCAATAAACTGGGCATCGGCGATATCCGCAATGCGCCCATCAATGATTGTGCTGGTATCCAGGATTTTGCCAGGGAGCCGGCCTTCCTGCTCTGGCGAAAACAAACTTCCGAAAGCCTGTAGATTAAGCACATCGCCTTTGATGCCGCCAACTACGAGACCAGTATAAATCGCACCAACTAAGACAAAGAGACTCATCAAGGCGCGCATCGCCATGGAAATAGAGGTACTGGATAGAACCAATATCACCAAATAAGCGATGGCGAGAGCCGCTAATAGGCCTATAAGCGCGCCAAACAAGTTGCGAAGGGAAGCGGTGCGAAGCCAGGATTCCACGCAAATGACCATGGCGGCAAAAACTAAACCGCATGCGGCGCCCAGCCAAGCAGAATGACCAGGGGTTGCCAACAAAAATCCCGCGATGATGCAAGAGGCCAGCAGAAACGCGCGGATAATCCACACTGACCGGGCATGGGCGGTCGCGCCAAAAAGCTGGGACCGGCGGTTCGATGTTTCGCGGGAATTGGATGGGGCGCCAAATGGTCGCTGTGCCAAGCGGGTAGACTCACGCTTCATCTATAACTCCCGTTTTCACTAATGCCGGTGCAAGGAGCCACAGCAAGAGCAACATCACTTCCGTGGAATGCCATGACCCCCCCCCCGAGGCAAGGAACAAACAGGTTGAGTGTAACATAACAGCTATTGAAGTAGTACCACGAGCGGTAATGACGGGATCATAAAATCCACGCGGTGAAGGGCAATTGTGGCTAACAATCACAGAACATAGCCACACACCGCTGCAAGCATGGTGGNNAAGCGGAACTATCGAAGATAAATGCGCGGAACGCGCTGGCCGAGGGCGCACAACAAATCAGACGTGACGGTCCCAATTTCACGAGCCGCGTCACTGACCTCAATCGCGTCATCGCCATCGCGGCCGAAAATGGTAGCGATGTCGCCAATGGCGATGCGCGGAATCGCGGTAACATCTACGGCGCTTAAATCCATTGAAACAATCCCCACAATCGGAGCCCGCTGGCCACGGATAAGTACCGAACCACGATTGCTGAGGCCACGCACAACACCATCTGCATAGCCGGCCGGAAGAACCGCAATACGCGAGGGGCGCGAAGCGGCGAAAGTGGCACCATACCCAACCCGGCCTCCGGCGGGGACGGATTGCAAAGCAATAATTCGCGCGCGCAAGGCCAGTGAAGGGCGAAGCACCAGTTCCGCGGCAACCCTCCGTTTGCGAGCGGGAGGCTGGAAATTCTGGTGATAACCGTAAAGAATTGCTCCAGCGCGAACCATATCGGCCCATGTGGTGGGTCGCGCGCAGATCGCTCCACTATTGGCCAAGTGAATCATGCCGGGATCCACACCTGCCCCGCGCAAGCGCTGGAGGGCCTCCTGGAACACAACTTCCTGCTCGCTAGTTTGGGGATTGGTGAAATCCTCCGCGGATGCGAAGTGAGTGTAGGTTCCTTCAAGGCGCAGGTGGCGGCATTTATTGAGAACGAGGGCAAATTTTTCCACGGAATCGGGAGCAATACCCAAGCGATTCATCCCTGAATTGATTTTCAAGTGGAACGGATAGCGTCTGCGGGCCGTCGCGCCCTTGGATTGCACGAAAGCGCGTTCCAAACGGACTAGTTGAGCGGCATTGGAAATCGTTGGGGTAAGATGCCATCGAAACAACGAAGGCTCCTCGCCCGGCCAGAATCCGGTGAGCACCAAAATAGGCTCACGGATACCGGCGCGGCGAAGTTCCGCGCCTTCGCTAGGAGAAGTAACGCCGAACCAATCGATGCCGGTACGGGACAAACTTCGGGAGATTTCGATGGCACCCAATCCGTAGGCATTAGCTTTGACCACAGCGAGCACTTTGCGGCCCGTCCCAATGTGGCGGCGAATCGCACGCAAATTCGCAGTGATTGCACCCAGCGATATTTCGGCCCACACGGGCCGTCCTGTGAAATTTACTTTCTTATTCACGCGATTGGCCAATCCATGGATAGAATGCCGGCGAGTTATACATTCAACTGGCCCAAACATGATCCGTGACCTATACACCCCACAGGACTTAGGCATCCCACTGATCGGGGGCCGCTTCTTCAAAGCGGGTATGTTTTTCCAGGAAAACGAACTTGAGAATGCCGGTGGGCCCGTTGCGTTGCTTGGCGATGATGAGTTCCGTCTTGGCGCGCTCCTCTTCCGGCTGGTCTTTCTTGTAGATATTAGGCCGATGAATGAACAGCACAACGTCGGCATCCTGCTCGATGGCTCCGGATTCGCGAAGGTCGGCGAGTTGCGGTTTGCGGTCTTCCTTTTCGGGCGCGCGAGTAAGCTGGCTAAGCACCATTACCGGTACGCGCAGTTCCTTTGCAAGTCCCTTGAGGGCGCGAGAAATGCTCGACACTTCCTCGTTGCGATTGCTGAAGCGACCCCGGGAAGCGATAAGCTGAAGATAATCCACGACGACGAACGCCACATTGTGCTCGCGCTTGAGCCGGCGGAGTTTTGCGGCCATTTCGAGGACGGTGCAGGAAGCGCTATCGTCAATCCACAGGGGTGCATCGGCCACTCGACTAAGGGCGGCGGAAATCTTAGCCCATTCATCCTTGCTGAGGCGTCCGGTGCGGAAATGGTGTGCGTTGACGCGGGCTTGCGAAGCAAGCAGGCGCAGCAGCAAAGCTTCCTTTTGCATCTCAAGACTGAAAACGGCGACGGGTAAGCCCTGGTTGAGGGCGATGTTTTCAGCAATGTTAAGAGCCAGTGAAGTCTTTCCCATGGAAGGGCGGGCGGCCACGATGATCAGTTCGGAATTCTGCAAACCGGCCATTTCGTTGTCGAGCTGGGAGTATTGGGTGGCCAGACCGGTAATGTGACGCCCTTCGCTGAAAATCTTTTCGAGACGCTCAAAATTGTCGCGAACGAGTTGCTTGACGCCGACAAAACCAGTATGAGCGCGATCCTCGGCGAGGCGAAAGATGCCAGCCTCGGCTTCGTCCAAAATGGTATCGGCGTCGGATTCCGCATCCAGTGCTCGCTGCTGAATGTTAGCCGAGGCATAGATCAGATTGCGGAGGATAGACTTATCTTTGACGATGCGCGCATAGTGCTCAACATTTGTGACGCGCGCGACACCATCGGAAAGCTGCGCAAGATAACCAACTCCCCCGGCGGCCTCGAGTTCCCCACGGCGGGATAATTCCTCGCTGAGAGTAACCAAATCAATGGCGTGCTGGGCTTCGGCCAACTCGATCATGCGTTCAAAAATGCGGCGATGCTGGTCGAAGAAGAAGTCCTCGGGACGCAGTCGTTCGACGGCGGAATTTAACGCGTGGCTATCGAGGAGAATGGCGCCCAGGATGGCGCGCTCCGCATCGCGGTTCTGGGGCAGGGGACGTTCGAGGGCGATATCAGTGGTGGTCATTGAGTCCGGTCGTTGCCGCCTTAAGCGTAGGAGGCGACCAAGGTCGCCAGCCAGCGCTGAGAAAATATGCGAAGCAAACGGCGAATTAGTGATTCTGCGGCGGGATGGCCCTTAGGTCAATCCCAGAGCCCTGTGGATTCAGAGGAAAATGAGGAAAACCGCCTGCTAAAATCGCCACAGATTTTCGATCCTGACAAAACTAGAGAGTCCAGGATTTGCCAGAGGTTTACTGCTCGCGTTGCACGACGAGTTTGATTGTTGCGGTCACATCGCGATGCAACTTAATCACGATTTCGAACTCACCCATCTGCTTTATCGGATCGGCAAGCAGGATTTTTCGCTTATCCACCTGGAAGCCCTGCGCGGCTAAGCCTTCGGAGATATCAGCGGCGCTCACCGAACCGAAAAGTTGCTCATTTTCGCCGGCCTTTCGCGAAACCGTTACTGTAACGGGTGCCAAGAGGCCCGCGAGGGTTTCGGCATCGCCACGCTCCACAGCCTCGCGCTTGGCGAAGGCGTCGCGCATCTTGACCAGGCGTTTCATGTTGCCTGGGGAAGCATCCAATGCCAAATTATGGGGGAGCAAGTAATTGCGGGCATAGCCATCGGCAACGTCCACCAAGTCCCCGCGAGATCCCAATTTGTCGACATCTTCCTGCAAGATAATTTGCATTTTGTCTGTCCTCAATCCTGGCACCGGAGGCTGTCGGTCTGCCGTCCTGTGCGTTGTGAGTATTGCCGCGCAATGCGCTGAACCAACTACTGGATTAAACTTTCACCCTTATACTTCAGTGGCGAAGGGAAGCAGCGCGATATTTCTTGCGCGCTTAATGGCTACGGTGACCCAGCGCTGGTGGCGGGCACACGTTCCAGTGATGCGGCGCGGGAGAATCTTTCCGCGATCGCGAATGAACGATTGGAGAATGTCAGTTTTCTTATAATCAATGAAATCAATCTTTTCGACGCAGAAGCGGCAGACTTTCTTCTTACGCGTGTAGGTTCGTTTGCCGCGCCGTGGAGCAGCCCCGGCCGGGGGGCGCGGCCCAGAGGGACGGCCCTGCATTGAGGGGCTTCCAGTTGAGCCGCCACTCGACGCCGAAGCGCCTGCCGATGGGGCGCCTGAATGCGGGACGCCCGCGGATGATGGAGTAGCGTTTGCCGGTGGAGGCGGGTCCGCTGAAGTTGGAGGCTCGACTGGGGGTTGAGCCTGGGGTATGGGTTCGTCAGCCATTTAGAATCTCCTTATATTTGTCCAGCG
The DNA here is from genome assembly GCA_003133505.1 of Acidobacteriota bacterium. GTDB lineage: Bacteria > Acidobacteriota > Terriglobia > Acidiferrales > UBA7541 > PALSA-278. The sequence goes on along the minus strand of PKXT01000064.1, from coordinate 12,046 downwards.
GGCTGCCCCGAGGGATGTGCCGACACGTGTCCAGACGACTGCCCGAGACCTGTAGCTGATTCGGGCGCGGCACGGCGCGGACGGCGGGCGGCGCGCTGTTCGCGATGGCGGGTAAACTTTTGCTGCCTCTTGAATTCTTCATCCAGACGAATGGTTTGATATTTAATAACGGCATCGGAAACTTTTAAGCGGCGCTCAAGTTCAGGAATCACGTCACCATCGGTAGAGTGAAACGACATATAAAGATACGATCCCTGGCGAAGCTTGCTCACGCGATAAGCAAGGCGGCGGACGCCCCATTTCTCGATCTTGTCGAACTTCGCTCCTTTTTCACCAGCGGTGTGCTCAAGTGTAGCGACAATTCGGTCAATATCGGCTTCCGGTGTATCGGGCCTCAAAATCACAATCAAATCGTAGATGCGTTCTTCCATATCTCCTCGATTCCGCAATTCGCGGAGTGCAGCTATTCGGGTTCCTTTTCCGGCGTAACTCGCCGGTTGAAACGGGCCATCGCTTTGCCCAAACCCTCGGCCATAATCAACTCCACGGCTTCAGCCGACTCGGTGACAGCTTGTATCGCGGTTTCGCGTTCGGCCCGGCCCATGCGCGAAAGTACATATGCAGCCAAGTCGCCGACCGCGTATTCCGGCTTAACCCCCAACCGGACACGTGGAAAATTCTCGCCGCCTATCCCGCCAATTACGGACTTTAGACCATTGTGTCCGCCGGCGCTGCCGGACTCGCTAATCCGCAACATGCCCCATGGGAGAGCGATTTCGTCCGAGAGGACCAGCAATTCCTCGGGCGCACAACCATAACGCTCCAGCAATTTCTCCACTGCACGCCCGCTGGCATTCATGTACGTCTGGGGCTTGGCCAGCACTACATCCTTACCAGAAAGACGCCCCAACCCGATGTAAGATTCCGATTCAGGCCTCGTAATACTGATTCTATTGCGCTCCGCGATGCAATCCAGCGACAAGAAGCCCATGTTGTGCGGAGTCCAGGAATACTCCGCGCCGGGGTTTCCAAGTCCGACCACAAGCCACATGAGCGCGCATCCTGCGACCGTCGCCAGACCGGAGGCAGGCGATTACTTCTCCTTGCCCTTGGGCTTTTCGGCCTTCTCGGCCTTGCCGCCTTCGGCTTCCTCGCCCTCTTCAGCTTCCTTCTTGCCCTTCTTGATGACTTCGGGCTCCGCCGCCGTAGCGTCTGTTGCAGCCACCGCTTCGGCAACAACTTCTTCTTCCTTACGCAATTGGACCACGTGAGCCAGAACGCGTTGGGGGTCAGTCAGCAGCCGAATTTTCTCTGGGTCAATGGGCAAATCGGCGGCGCGGAGTTGCTTGCCAATCATTAAGCCAGTTACGTCCACGCGGAATTCCTCGGGAATATCAGCGGGCAAACATTCGATTTCCACTTCGCGGGTGACAATCTCAAAAATACCGCCCTGAAGTTTCACGCCCTGAGGTTCGCCAAAGGGGTGCACGGCGACCTTTACGACCATGCGAACGTCCATGGCGATGCGCAAAAGATCAGCGTGCAGCAGTGCGCCGCTAACGGGATCCACTTGCCAGGCCTTGAGAATAACCATCTCGTCATTGCTTCCGCTAATCTTGACCGCAAAAATTGTATTGTGCCCTGTCTCAGAGCGGAGGATGCGGCCTACCTGACGCGCATTAACGGTCATGGAGACCGCTCCGCCCTTTCCGCCGTACATGACCGCCGGGATGACGCCCGTGGCGCGAGCGCGGCGGGCCGCATTTTTGCCGCGATCCTGGCGCAGATTCCCTTCCAGTGTTAAAGTCTCCATCGCATTGTCTCCGCGCGGCCAACCAGAGGCCGCGAATTTTCGCGGTCTAAATAAAAAGCTCGCTGATCGAAGTCTCTTCGTGAATATTACGGATACCCCTGGCCAGCAATTCCGCCACGCTCAAGACGGTAATTTTTTCAACGGAGCGGGCAGCGGAGCAAAGAGGAATCGAGTCTGTAACCACCACTTCTTCAATAGCCGAATCACTCAATCGCTGGACTGCCGGCCCTGAAAGGACCGCATGAGTGCTGGCCGCGAAAACGCGTGTTGCGCCTTCATCCAGGAGAGCCTCGGCGGTCTTCACCAGAGTTCCGGCGGTGTCGATGATGTCGTCAATCACCAGCGCGGGACGGCCGCGGACATCGCCAATCAAATGCATCACTTCGCTAACATTCACATCAATACGGCGTTTATCCACGATGGCCAGCGGGGCATCCATTTTCTTGGCGAAATACCGCGCACGCTCCACTCCGCCGGCATCGGGAGAAACCACGGTAATGGGGCCGAGCTGCTTGCGCTGAAAATAATCCACCATGACCGGTGCGGCGAAAAGGTGATCCACCGGCACATTAAAATAGCCCTGAATCTGGGGGGCATGGAGGTCGAGGGTTAGGGCGCGGTTGGCACCCGCAGTCTCCAGTAAATCGGCAACCAGCTTGGCGGAAATTGGTACGCGAGGACGGTCTTTACGGTCCTGGCGGGCATAGGCATAGTAGGGAATCACGGGAGTGATTCGCCAAGCGGACGCGCGTTTGAAGGAATCAATCATCAACAATAATTCCATAAGGTGGAAATCCACCGGCTCGCAACAGGGCTGAACGACGAAAACATCGGTGCCGCGGACGTTCTCGAGAATTTGAAATCGGGTTTCGCCATCGCTGAAGCTGCCATGCTCGCATAACCCCGGAGTAACGCCCAGATAGTCGCAAATGGCTGCCGTGAGAGGCTTGTTGGGACTGCCGCTAAAGATCTTAAAACTCTCTTCCGCCAAACAGTGCCTCCTCCAAGCCAAGAGCTATCGGCAAAGATACGCCGCGCCACCAAAGGCCAGATAATCACTCCGCAACGGCACGCCAATGGCGCGCGCGCGCACATTCTTCCCTCGTAAGGGTCTCAGTACAGAAAGTGTGGTCGTCCGGGAACAACCGTGCGGTTCGACGCGCCTGCGCTGGGCTCCGGAATATTCCGAACACCGTCGAACCACTGCCCGCCAGCGCGGCTTCCACGGCTCCTTGGCGGAGCAACTCGCGCTGAATTGCCTTCAGGCGCGGGTGCCGCTTGAAAACCGTCGCCTGAAAATCATTCGGCAGACCAGTCTCTTGCGGGCTCCAGCAAAGAGTGCAGAATTCATAAATTTTAGTGGGGATGTCGTCTTTTGTCAACAAAGCGCTTAACCATCCGTAAGCTTCCGCTGTACTGACCGCCAAATCCCGCGGCGAAACTAACAGGAGACATTTCCTGGCGACTTCCGGCAAAGGGTAGATTTCTTCGCCGCGCCCGGCTCCCAGTGCACGGCCGCCGAAGAGAAAAAAGGGAACGTCGCTGCCAAGCGAGGCAGCCAATTCAATAAGCGATTCAAGCGGAATACGACATTTGGTCAGGCGCAACATTCCAATAATAGCGGCAGCTGCATCGCTGGATCCGCCACCCAATCCCGCGCCAACAGGGATGCATTTTCTTAAGCGGGCGTGAACACCCCCCGTTAATTTCCATTGACTCCGGCACTTTTCGAGGGCTTGCCAGACCAGGTTCTCCGGGCCGGCGGCAATAGCAGGGCTGTCAGTTTCCAGGATGATGCTCCGCTGAGGAATGTGCGTAAGTTTCAACGTATCGTGCAGAGAGATCGTTTGAAAAATAGTGCGCAACTCGTGAAAATTGTCAGGTCGGCGATTGAGCACGCGAAGGCACAGGTTCACCTTCGCAAATGCTGGTATCTGCACGGAAGCTGGCACGGGGCGGCTTTTACTGCGGATGAACGGTCTCGGTGGACTTCTGGGCGAGACGTTTCTTCACGACAGAAAGTTTCTGTTCAAGCTGAGCTACGCGATCAGGTTCGTAGTCGGGAGGCAACACGTGCTGCCATTCGATCTGGGCGCGCTCCCAAAGCTGGGCGGCATGCTCGGTTTGACCAAGTTTGTCGTATACGTCCCCTAAATGGCTAAGCACGGTGGGGTCGTGGGGAGTGCGCGCCACAGCTTGCTCCAAATACTTTCGGGCCTGGTCCAACTGATTCTGTTTGTAGTACGCCCACCCCAGGCTATCCAGAAAAGCGCCGTTAGCGGGATCTTCCTGCAGAGAACGCTGGATCATGGAAACGGCTTCGTTCAGGCGCACGCCCCGTTCAGCGAGCATGTATCCATAATAGTTCAGAGCTTCGCCATTCTGAGGATTCTGCGCCAGCACTTTTTTGAACTCAACTTCTGCTTGATCATAATTTTTCTCACGCTCGGCGACAGCACCCTCAAGGAACCAGGCCATGGCCTTATCCGAGTCACCAGTGGAAAGCTCTTCAGCGCGTTGGGCGGACTTGCGGGCCCCGTCAAACATGCGGCCACGTTGCTGCACTTGCGCCAGGTTCAGGTAGACGTCGGCATCCTGCGCACCGCCTCTGAGCATACCCTGGAGGTATTTGACGGCATCGGCCGTCTGGCCCTTTTCGGCCAGCAACATGGCATAAGAAAACTGGTAACCGCGGTCGGACGGATCGGCGGCCATGTCTTTGCGGACCTCGGTAAGAGCCTGATCAACCTGATGGCCGGCTTCATAGGCTTCAATTACCAACACACTCGCGCGCTTGGCTTGCTGAGGGCTGAGGTTGGCCATGTCCTGGTAGGCGTGGACAGCGTCGGCAGTATCCTCCTTATCGCGATAGAGACCACCCAGAAGTTCATACAAGATGCCGAGGGCGTCGGCATCGGTCTGGGAAGGCTTGGCACGAACGCGGGCAATTGCATCACTCAGGATATGGATGGCGTCGTCGAACCGGCCCTGCGTCTCGTAGAGCAAAGCTTCGTTGTACAGAATCTCCAGGCTGTCGGGCTCATGTTCCTTGGCAATTAGAAGGTTCTTTTCCGCTTCGTCCAAGTGGCCCAGACGACGAGAGATTTGAGCAATTCGAAGGTAGTTTTCGGAGGAATCAGGGTCGAGCTGAGTGAGACGCTCATATTGATCCAGCGCATCCTCAAGCTTGCCCTGCGATAGAAGCGCCTGAGCCAGGCCGCCACGGTAAGCTGGATTATCGGGATCGGCTTCAATCGCGCGCCTGAGAGATGCCTCCGCCTTGGCGTAATCGTGCATCTGTAATTCGGCCTGGCCCAGGGTTGCTAAGAGATCGCCGGAAGGAGAATGGCCAGCCGCATTCTCCAGGAGAGAAATCGCATCACTTGGCCGGCCCTGGTCAACATAGAGTTGGCTCAATTGCTGGAGCGCCTCGGTGTTTTCCGGCTCACGCTTAAGCACTCCCTGCAAAACCGTTTCAGCCGCTTCATGACGGTTGTCGAAACGATACAAGCGCGCCAGCCAGACTGCCGCGGCGGTTTCATCCGGGTGAATCCGCAGGATCTGCTCGAACTGGTCGATGGCGAGTTGCAGAGTACCCTTTTGGTTCGAATTGGCCCCCGGTTGGCTAAGTTCGCGGACATATATACGGGCCAAGAGACGATGAGCGCCGAGGTTATTGGGGTCTTGCTTCAGCATGGATTGCGCTTCATTGATGGCTTCGCTGGTGCGTTNNCGCAAGATGTTCGGTGATTTCCGGTGACTCCGGGCTGAGAGCTAAAGCCTTCTTGTATTCCTGAATGGATTGTTCGGCGTCTTCCGAGCGGCCCTCAGCTTCATAGGCTGATTCGTAATAATGGCCCAGCATGAAGTGGTAATAGAGGTCGGCTCGTTGATCGTCCGTAACCGGCTTATCGGCTGAAGCTGCTGTAGGCTGAGGGGGCTGAGAATCGGCACCTGATGGTGCGAGAGGGTTTTGGACGGGCGCCTGAGCGCGCGCTCCGGGGACAATCATAATCGCCAGAAACAGCGGGAGGGACACATTTACCAGAGCAAACCGGCAGGTCTTGGTGCTTGTCATTGCTAATGTCTCCGAAGTACCAGTATGAAGGCAGGCTCCCACCCCGTCAAAAGCCTATTAAAAGAAAGACTCCGCTGGCCTAAACCCGGTTACATGACCATCGTTGCGATTTAGGTTGAATCATATAGCGCGATGCTTGCCGGACGTTATACCTAGATTGGATGCGGAAGCAAGACAAACGGCTAGTGGCGAAAGTGACGCATACGTGTAAAAAGCATCGCCATGTTCGCGGCATCGGCCGCAGCGATCACATCCGCATCGCGCACGGAGCCACCGGGCTGGATGATGGCCGTGGCGCCTGCCTTGGCCGCCTCTCCCACTCCGTCGGCGAATGGAAAGAATGCGTCGGAGGCGACGACGGAGCCGGCGAGCGAAGATTGCGCCTTCATTACGGCGATCTTGACGGAATCAACACGGCTCATCTGCCCAGCGCCAACTCCCAGCGTGGCGCCGGCGCGCGCGAAGACAATCGCATTCGATTTCACGTGTTTGCAAACCGACCACGCGAACATTAAGTCGCGCCTTTCTTCGTCCAAGGGCGCGCGCCGGGTGACTACTTTCAGATCCGATGCGGATAAGATTTCGGAGTCCGATTCCTGAAGCAGTACGCCACCCGAAATGCGCCTTAGCTCGGGTTTCCCGGGCCGGGCCGCTTGATGGAGTTCGCCGAGATCTTGCGTCGCATGGGGAACTCCCAGCAACCGCAGATTTTTCTTGGAAGCGAACGCAGCGAGAGCTTCCGGTTGATAGCCCGGCGCGGCAATGCATTCGACGAACAGCTTGGCGACTTCCTCGGCGGTATTTTTATCGAGAGGGCGGTTGAAGGCCATTACACCGCCATAGGCGGAAACGGGATCGCAGGCCAGCGCGCGGCGATAGGCTTCCACAAGCGTTGTCTGTTCCGCGGCGCCGCAGGGGTTATTGTGCTTGACGATGATGGCGGCGGGGGCGGAAAACTCCAGCGCGAGTTTCCAGGCCGCGTCCAGGTCCACCAAATTGTTGTAAGAAAGCTCCTTTCCCTGGAGCTGGCGCGCGCCGGCAATTCCGGCGAGGAGTGCGCCAGCTTCCACATAAAGGGCGGCGGACTGATGGGGATTCTCTCCGTAGCGCAAAGATTGGCGGCGCTCGAAGGCCAGGTGAACGCGCTCCGGCCAGCGTTCGCTTGGCTGCACGGTGAGGCTGCCATCGTTCTGCCGTAAGCGTTCAAGGTCGGTGGCGACTTCGCCATCGTAGCGAGCAGTCAGAGCAAATGCCTTGCGAGCCAGGCGCAAGCGGGTGTCCGCGCTTACTTCGCGGGTGGCCGAAATTTCCGCGGCAATTGCAGGATAATCCTGATGATCGGTGACCACGGCAACGCTGGCAAAGTTTTTAGCAGCGGCGCGAATCATGGCCGGGCCACCAATGTCAATGTTTTCAATCAGTTCTTCGGCCGTGACGCCGGGTTTGCGCGCAGTGGCCGAAAAGGGGTAGAGGTTCACGACAACCAGATCAATCGGGGCAATGCCCTGTTCCGCCGACTCCTTAACGTCCTCCGGAACGTCCCGGCGAAACAATATGCCGCCGTGAACTTTGGGATGGAGCGTCTTCACGCGACCGCCGAGCATTTCGGGCCAGCCGGTGAGTTCGGCCACGTCGCGGACAGGAAGACCCGCTTCGCGCAACAATTTGGCAGTGCCACCAGTGGAAACAATTTCGACGCCCTGCGCCGCNNAATTCGACCAGACCCGCTTTGTCGTAAACGCTGATTAGCGCCCGCACAATCGTTCCATTCCTCCCGCTTAGTCCAAGCCTTTAAGACGATATACGGCGGGCGACCCGCCTAGCGGCCCATGAGTTTGCCGATGCCGCGGCGGGGGGCGGACATCACATTACCGTACTGCTTTAACATGCGGCGCATGTCGGAATACTGCTTCAGGACCTGATTCACTTCCTGCACGGATGTGCCGCTGCCGCCGGCGATGCGCTTGCGGCGCTTGCCGTCAATCANNGCGCGTTCCTTGGCGGTCATGGAATTGATGATGGCTTCGATTCCCTTCAGGCGCTTCTCGTCCACAGACAAATCCTTGGGCAGATTGGCCAAGGGGCCGATTTTGGGCAACATGCCGACGACTTGCTCGAGCGAGCCCATCTTGCGCAACTGGCGAAGCTGCTCACGAAAATCCTCGAGAGTGAAATCGTCCTCGCGCATTTTGCGGTGAAGCTCGCGGGCTTTCTTCTCGTCAACGGTTTGCTCGACGCGTTCGATGAGGGTGAGCACGTCGCCCATGCCCAGAATGCGGGAAACGATGCGGTCAGGGCGGAAAGCTTCAAGCGCATCGTATTTTTCGCCTACACCGATGAACTTCACCGGCGCGCCGGTAACTTTGCGGATCGAAAGTGCGGCGCCTCCGCGCGCGTCACCATCCATTTTGGTGAGAACGAAACCGGTAACACTCAAACGGCGATGAAATTCCGTGGCCGAGCGGACCGCGTCCTGACCTATCATTGCGTCAGCTACAAACAGAATTTCGGCGGGGGCAAGCTCGCGTTTCAACTGGCCGAGCTCGTCCATTAATTGATCGTCAATGTGCAGGCGGCCGGCAGTATCCACCAGGAGGACGTCGCTCGCGGACATTTTTGCTTCGCGCAGTGCGCCGCGAACAATTTCGAGCGGTTTGTCGGTTCCAGTAGCGGGCCAGAGCGCGACGCCTGCGGCTTTGGCAACCTGGGCAAGCTGCTCGCGCGCAGCGGGACGGTACACGTCAGTGGAAACCAACAGCGGCCGATGACCATTCTGGCCGAGCCAGCGGCCCAGCTTGCCGGTGGTGGTTGTTTTGCCAGAGCCTTGCAGACCAACCAATAGCCAAACCGAGGGAGGGCGAGACGAAAACTGCGGGCGCGCTTCCTTGCCGAGGACTTCGGAGAGTTCGTCGCGGACAATCTTTATTACTTGCTGGTCGGGAGAGAGCTGGAGCAGGACTTCGGAGCCGACGGCTTTGCGGCGAATGCCGGCGATCAGTTCGTCCACCACGCCAAGATTTACGTCGCCATCGAGCAATGCTTCGCGAATCTGGGCCAACGCTTCGTCAAGGTGTTCTTCAGTGAGCTTGCCCTGCCCTCGAAGATTCTTGAATGCGCGCTGTAGTCTTTCGGTAAGGTTATCGAACATGCGCCTGTCTCATGGGGCCTGTCTGGGGCTCAAATGGGCTCGTCCTGTGGCCCCGCTCGCTAAGGCGCGCTCCAAGCGTGCGCCGGATTTTCATTCTAGGGGGATTGGAGGAAGGGGTCAACGGGCGCTGGAGAGATGAATCTATACGTTTTGCACCGCGTGAGCGCTACACAACATCATTTCATGGAATGTACAGGCTCAAATTCTTGGGATTTGGTGCCCGAAAGAGGACTCGAACCTCCACTCCCTTGCGAGAACTAGGTCCTGAACCTAGCGCGTCTGCCAATTCCGCCATTCGGGCCCATGCGGCGTAGAACTCACCCATTCTGCCGCCGCCGTCTTTTTCTGTCAACGTTATCAAGTCTTGCGGATTAGCATGGTCAGACCCTCCGTTTTTCGGACGATGGCAATCAGCCGCAAGGCGGCTAAAATCATGGAGCGGAAATATTACATGAAAGGACACGCGCCTTACGACGTCTTCCACAGACGGCAGCCTGGGCGTCTACCGTCGTGGAAGCGGTATCTTGCAGTTGCGCTTTAAATCCTGCCCATAAGCAGCAAAATGACGAGAATGATCAGAATGAGACCCAACCCACCGCTGGGGTAATATCCCCAACCGCGACTATGCGGCCATGAGGGAAAAGCTCCAATCACCATCAGAAATAGAATAATCAGCAGAATTGTAATCATGGTTTGTTGAACCGCAAGGTCATACCGATTTCATCTGTGCGATTCACCGAGGATAAGTGATCGCGGGGTGACCTGGCGAGCTGCCTCCTTTTAGGCGTTAGGCGAGTACTTCATGCCGTGGTGAGTAGACTCCGTACCGCCGGTCCGGCGCAATACCGCTGATGCTGTATCAGGGGCCAGCCAGCGTGTCTAGTGAACGTGGCAAACGGTTTGTTGGGGATGGCGCCGATGGTCCGCGCGAGTTGCACCGAACGAATGGGATCAGTTGTCTAAGCAATTTAAGGCTTATTACACGGTTATGTCAGCAATTTGGGGTATTGGCCAGCGATTCACGCTGGGGTGTTATAGAGTGGCGTGTCTAACACTGGAAGAACCTATTATTTTATTGATGTCTGCCGAGGGGCAATCGTTATTCAAGGAGAGAACATGGACCGAAATGCTCGAATGGCAGTGGGCTTTTTGACGGGACTGGGTATTGGGTTGGGACTGGGATTGCTCTTTAGCCCCGTATCTGGAGAAGAAACCCGCGAGTGGCTCGCTGAAAAGGGATCCGAAGGGGTTGACTGCATCCGGGATTTTGGGCGCAACGCAATGGATCGCTTGCAGGAGAGTGATGCGGTATCTCAAGGTAAAGAAGCTGTGGCCCAAGGAAGGCCAAGAGTTTCCAGAGTCGTGGACGCGGGCAAACGCGCCGCTCGTTCCGGAAAAGAAGCCTTTGAGGCTGGGAAAGAGAGCCTTAGGAAGTCCGGAATCGTCTCCTAACCGCCGCCGTGAAAGGCTCGGACTTGCGTGAATCCCCAAGCTTTCTTGTCTTTACCACATAGGCAATCCAGCTAACCTCGGCCTCTGGCGAGTTTTTCCGTTACCATGGAACGCGGGCGAAGATGGCTCCTGCCGGACGCTCGATTCCTGTGCCAATCACTTCACCGATAAAACCCAGTGCTGAAATCCGCCGAGTTCCATCACCTCCTTCTAACGCGGTGCAGGGATGTTCTTCAGGCGCGTGTTCGTCATCTACGGAGAATTGGCCAATCGAACGGACTACAACGCCGAGGTTCAAGCTGCGGTTTCGCTTTGGGGTAGGTGCCGCGATCTTGGCCGGCGCGCTAGTTCGTCTGTTTTTTATATTCAAATATCCATTTGAAAGCGTGGATAGCTTCTATTACCGGCAACTAGCCAATAATTGGCTCTACCATCATGTGTACGGCTTGTTCATCAATGGTCAACTGATTCCGGCGGATATTCGCGCGCCGGGATATCCCGCATTTCTCGCTGCAATAGCGGCGGTATTTGGCCAAAGCGGGCTGGCCATCCGCCTGGTGCAATGCTCGGTGGACTTGGGCACGTGCGTAATGGCCGGCGCGCTGGCGGCCGAAATCGCGCCAATGCATTTTCGGCATCGCGTATTTCTAATCGCGCTGTGGCTTGCGGCGCTTTGCCCATTCACGGCCAATTACACGGCGGCAATTTTGACCGAAACGCTAGCGACTTTCGTGACTTGCGCGGCGTTACTGTGTCTGGTTCGCGCGCTACGGCTTACGGATCAAGCGCCACACACAAATGAACAGATGAATAACCAGCAGATTCTGCCAGCCACGGCAATGTGGTTTGGGGCGGGATTGCTGACGGGAATTGGGACGTTGATACGCCCGGAAACGCCCATTCTGATGATCCCGTTTGGATTGCTGTTGCTGTGGCGCTCCTGGCAAAGCCGCCAAATGAAAAATTTCTTTCTGTTTACGGCGTGGACGGCGGCGGGAATTGTAATTTGCTTGTCACCATGGGCAACGCGAAATGCCGTCACCATGGGACGGGTACAATTTCTTGCGCCGCGTTATGCCAATAGCGCGGGGGATTATATGCCGCTCGGGTTTTATTCCTGGACTCAAACGTGGCTGGTGCGATATCGGGACGTCTATCTTTTTCCATGGAAACTTTACGGCGGACGCATCTCTCCAGGTGACCTGCCTTCCTCGGCCACGGATTCGCCGCGAGAGCGAGCCACAGTGGTTGAATTGTTGAACGAATACAATCGAGTGCCGCAAATGACCCCGTCAATTGACCACCAATTTGCGAGGCTTGCGAGCGAGCGTACGCGGAGAAATCCGCTGCGGACATACGTTTGGGTGCCGAGCGCGCGGGTGCTCAGCATGTGGTTCACGCCGCGGCTGGAGCTGTTGCCGGTGCATTGCGAATTCCGGCCAGAAAAAACCGTGCCATGGCCGCGGCAGACCAATTTCCTGTTTACCAGCTCGCTGGAACTGGCGGCCATTGTTTATATTGGGTTGGGACTAGCTGGCGCGTGGCGGCGGCGATG
>PKXT01000336.1 GCA_003133505.1 Acidobacteriota bacterium | reverse complement strand
GAGGGCTCAATAGAATTTTACGTCCCAGGACCGAATTGATAGCGCTTTCGATGCGCCGGTAGGGCAGGGGAACGAATGGACATTCGTGACGCGACAATCAGCTATGAGAAGTGGATGCGAAACTGCACCACGGTGGTTGAAGCCCACCTGCGTCTGAAGCATCAGCGAATGAAAGACGATGCCTTTATGTTTTTTCGCGGCACCTATTACCGCTGGATTCAGTTGTGGCCGGAGGTATGCAAGGACGTTCGTTCGGCGCCAAATGTGCTGGCTGTCGGCGACCTCCATGTGGGGAGTTTCGGCACATGGCGCGATGTGGAAGGGCGGCTTTGCTGGGGCGTGGACGATTTCGATGAAGCTTTCCCGCTGCCGTATACAAACGATCTGGTGCGGCTCGCGGCCAGCCTGCGGTTCGTGCTCGATTCGGGCCAACTAACGATTAAGTGGAAGGAGGGCTGCGACGCCATTCTCGAGGGATATCAGCAATCGCTCAAGCGCGGTGGCTGCCCTTTTGTCCTCGCCGAGCGGGAACAGGCACTGGAGAAACTCGGGCTCGCGGTAATGCAGAAGCCGTGCGACTTTTGGAAAAACCTCCAAGATTTGCCCGCCGCGGGGAAAGACCTCCCAAGGGATGCTAGGAACGCGCTGGAGAAAGAGTTGCCTGGAAAAAATCTGGAATATAAAGTGGTGCGGCGCGAGGCCGGGATGGGCAGTCTGGGCCAGCAACGGCTGGTGGCCATTGCGGAATGGGAGGGCGGATGCGTGGCGCGGGAAGCGAAGGCTGTCGTTCCATCATCGTCTCTGTGGCTGGAAAACCACGTTGCGCATCGTCAATCATTTTATGATCGTGTGATCAGCTCGGCGGTACGCTCCCGCGATCCTTACCAGAAAGTTATCGGAACCTGGTTGATTCGCCGCCTTTCCCCCGATTCCAATCCGATTAATCTTGACGCTCTGCCCAGAGAACGCGATGAAGCGCGGTTGCTCCATGCCATGGCTTCAGAAGCCGCCAACGTTCACCTGGGAACCGGGCGGCAAGTGAAGAGGATCCTCAAGGATTTGGATGGCCGAAAGGCGAATTGGCTGCGCACTGCTGCGAAAGAAATGGCCAAAGTGATGATGCGGGAATGGAAGAAATACGCAAGCGAGAAGTAGCATCTTGGAGCGCAAGCGAGTTTGATCAAGGAAATCCTAACGCGGATGCTGATTGGCGGGCTGGCGGTTTCAGCATTCTCCGCATTAGGCGATGTGTTCAAGCCCAAGAGCTTTGGCGGATTGTTTGGCGCGGCGCCATCCATCGCCCTGGCCACCCTGGCGTTGACGGTAAGCGCAAATGGAAAGCAATACGCCGCTATCGAAGCTCGCTCGATGATTGCCGGGACCGTGGCATTTTTTATTTACGCCTCTGCGGTAAGCCATTTAATGATGCGTTACAGGCCCCCAGCGCTCGTTGTAACTTGTGCATTAATCCCAATATGGGCCACGGTTGCGTTTGGTCTTTGGGCCGTCTTGTTGCGATGACGAGAAGATGAGAATTGACGTCGACTGGTCGTGCCTGAAAAAAACGAAATTCCACGAGTATGCAGTGCGGTTTATTTTTGGGGGAGCAATTACTGTGATTGCCGGTATCATCGCAAAAAAATGGGGACCGGCGGTAGGCGGTTTGTTCCTGGCCTTTCCAGCCATCTTTCCGGCCAGCGCGACTCTGATTGAAAAACACGAAAAACAGAAAAAGCAGCGCGTCGGCATGGAAGGCACAGTGCGAGGACGCAAGGCAGCCTCCATGGATGCGGCAGGGGCCTCAATAGGAGCTATCGGGCTGCTGGTTTTTGCGATTGCAGTATGGCAGCTGCTGCCAGCTCACGCCACCTGGGCAGTACTTATCGAGGCCAGTATGCTCTGGTTTGCAGCTGCGGTGATGGCGTGGCAAATTCGCGAGCATATCTAGGACGTTGATAACCGCAGTTAGTGAATAAGGCGCAGTGTGAGGCTAGCGACGCCGCTAACCGCCCCTAATGCTCAACCATTGTTACCGGAACCCGGACGGCTTCCGGCATGGGCGAAGGCGAGAATTCAGGAATAATCTCCAGCATCTTGGCGCGAACCGGCCCGGGACCGTCCACGGTCATGGAAGCCCTCAATTCCTCAAGCTGCCGATGGAGGACCGACCATCCCGCGAGTTTACTGCGCGCTCGGCGGATTCTTTGTCGCGAAGTGGCCACAACAGCCTCATGAGGGTAGAAGAGCTCTTCCCAGAGTTTTTCTCCCTTGCGCAGGCCGGTGAACCGGATGTTTACTTCTTCCTCGGACTTACCAGAAAGGTGAATCAGCGTGCGTGCGAGATCGAGAATGCGTACTGGCTCGCCCATGTCGAGGACTAGAATGTCGCCGTGATCGCCAATCGCGAAGGCCTCTAATACCAGTGATACAGCCTCGCGGGTGGTCATAAAAAATCGCTTGATATCGGGATGGGTAATTGTTAGGGGTTGGCCGGTGCGGAGCTGCTCCTGCAGCACAGGTACAACGCTGCCATTCGATCCGAGGACATTGCCGAAACGAACTGAAACACACCGCATGGAGTTCGTTGGGCGGCACGAGTGAATGAGTTCATCCAAACGTTTGGTAGCCCCCATCACGCTAGTCGGGTTCACGGCCTTGTCGGAAGAAATCAGGACGAAGCTTTCGCAACGGCTTTCTTCCGCAATTTCGAGCAGATTCATAAAAGCGAAAACGTTGTTCTTCACTGCTTCCTGAACGTTCATTTCCATAACCGGGACGTGTTTGTATGCCGCGGCATGGAAGACAATCTGAGGATGATGCTCCTGGAAAAGATGGCGGATCCGGTAGCGGTCGCTGATATCGGCCACGCAAAAAACCTCGGCAGTGCCATTCTTATGGTGAGCCAGTTCCAATTGCAGATAAAAAATACCTGTTTCGCTTTGATCTAAGCAGATTAGCTTCGCGGGGCGGAATTCAAGGATCTGACGGCAAAGCTCGGAGCCGATAGAGCCGGCGGCGCCGGTGACTAGCACAATACGACCGGCGATGTGCCGGCTGACGGATTCCAAATCGATTTCGACCGGGTTTCTACCGAGCAGATCTTCCAGGCGCACGTCGCGAAATTCGCCGATACTGACGCGGCCGCTAATGATGTCTCCGAGAGCGGGCACGGTCCGGAATCGCCGGCCACTCATCTCGCATATCTCGGCGAAGCGTTGCATCTGGCGCCCGGTCGCCGAAGGCACGGCAATCAATATTTCATCGACTTCGTGGGGAGCAATAAGCGCGGGAAGCTCGTCCACTGTCCCAAGGACGGGAATGCCGTGCAGACGGACGCCCTTCTTGGAAGGGTCATCATCTACACAGCCGACCGCCACGTAACCGCTTCCCTCACGCATGATTTCGCGTATCACGGTGTGGGCAGCAAAGCCGGCGCCGATCAGCATCACCTTCTTTCCTGCCGCGGCAACCTGGCGCATGGATTCTGCCAAAAGACGGGATAGCAACCGGACACCGACGAGCAATCCCAGCGTCAGTAGGCCTTCCAGCACATAAACGGAACGTGGAAATTGCGGTCTGGCCAGTCCGTAACGCATGATCAGCCAAAAAATAGCCGAACCGGCGAGCACCGCTTTGACGATGTCGAAGCCCTCTTTGGCACCCGCATAACTCCACCAACCCCGGAAAAGCCCAAAATAGCCGAATAGCGGAAGCCTGATGGCGATGAGCAAAGGAACGGAAATCAGGAAGANNGTGAGGGAGCCCAGCACGAGCAGCGCCTGGACGACACCGGAAAACCACGCCCGGCGCATCACGACAAACGACGACATTTTTCTGAAGAGGCTTTCCTTCATATGTCCGCTTTCAAGCCGACGCGCGCCCGGCAAGGTGATTGACCGAGGTCTGAAGCGTATCGACGACCTCTTCAATTTGAGCAACGGTCAACTGATTATGGAAGGGAATGGCGAGTGTACGTCTTGCGATGGATTCAGTCAATGCCAATCCCTTGGAATGTCCCAAACGGTTAATTATATATCTTTGCAGGTGAACAGGCGAGAAGTATGCGCGTACAGGCACCCGTCGAAGTTCCGCGGCACGGGCGACGGCGGCCCGGTCAATTCCTTCCGCCAAGGTAATCACATATACGAACCAGCTCATTCGCACATGGGATTTCACAGCAGGTGCCCGAAGCCAGTCGACCCCATCAAGCCGGGCGTTGTAAAGGTTGGCGACGTGCTCCCGCCGGGCTATGAATTCCTCAATCCGGCGCAATTGCGACAAGCCCAGAGCTCCGGACATTTCGTCCATGCGGTAATTGAATCCCAGGCGTTCATGCTCCAGCCACGGACCCATTTCCCCCCGTCCCTGGTTTCGAAGGCTGCGGCACAGGTCTGCGATTTCGTCATCGTCGGTGACGATCATGCCGCCTTCGCCCGTGGTCATTTGCTTATTCGGGTAGAAGGCGAACGCGGCGGCGTCGCCAAACTGGCCAATTTTTTGACCGCGGTATTCAGATCCAAGAGCTTCGCAGGAATCGTCAATAACTTTCAATCCATGTTCACGAGCGAAGGCAAGAATCGCATCCCATTCGCAGGGATGACCAAAAACATCAACCGCCAGAATAGCGCGAGTGCGCGGAGTGATCTTCCGCCGAAGATCGTCAGGATCAAGATTGTAAGTTTCGGGTTCAATATCGACGAATACAGGAACAGCTCGTTCGTATAGGAGGACATTCACGCTGGCTGCAAAGGTAAAAGATGGAACCAGGACTTCGTCACCCTCGCCGATTTCCAGCGCCTTAACAATCAAGTGCAACGCAGCGGTACCGGAATTGACTGCAATGGCATGGCGTGTGCCCACATAGTTGGCCATCGCCGACTCAAAAGCATCCGTGGCGGGGCCCAGCGCGAGCCGGCCCGAGCGCAGTACAGACAGCACAGCCTGAATGTCTGATTCGTCGATGTGGGCAGCCGACATTGGAATAGACGGTTTCATTGGGGGTGGCGGGTCGATTTTCGAAGGTTGCTCATTGGACCTCGCCTGCCTCCTAGCAGGCGAGAAACCACGATTCGCGATGTTTGCAGCAAAATGCTCAAATCTTGTGAAAAAGACCGCTCATGCACGTATTTCAACTGCAAACGCAGCTTACCTGGCCGAATCTCCTTAAGATAACTTTGCTCCGGGTCCGTCTTACCCGCGAGTAACGATTCTTCATCCGCATTCCAAAGGGTGGCCCAGTCTGTGATGCCCGGGCGCACTGTCAGAATCTCGCGCTCGTCCTGGGTGAACAAATCTACGAATTCTTGCACCTCTGGCCGCGGTCCAACCAAACTCATATCGCCGCGAAGAACGTTAAAAAGCTGCGGAATCTCATCCAATTTGTAACGCCGCAAAGAGCGCCCGATTCGGGTAATGCGCTGGTCGTCAGACGCAGTGCAGGAACCGCCCGCCATTCGATCGGCATTAGATACCATTGTACGCAATTTGATGATCGAGAAATTCTTTCCGTGCCATCCGACCCGAGAACCCCGATATAAACATGGACCTGCAGAGCCAAGCTTTACGGCCAATGCCAGCACCGCCAAAAACGGCGCAAGAATCACTAGGGCAAGCCCAGATATGACAACGTCAAACGCCCGCTTCATGACAAAACCCCGAATAGACCCGAAAGTTTCACAAGTTTGTTGGCAGCGCTAGGCGGTCGCATGGACATCCGAGGAATCGGGTTCGCCCGGGACATTTGCATTGGTCATCGCGGCCCAAATGGTCCCCAGGCCATAAGAAAGATGGAAGACGAGGAATACGATTGGAGAAAGCAGCGCCACCGGGGACTTGCGTCGGAGCGCGATCTGAATTCCCGCGAGTTCGCCGGCCAACAAATGCACGCCTAGCAAAGCAACCAGGGGCACGAGGAACCAAGTCCTTTCGTGCTGCGGTACGAGGAACGACGCGATCGCCAAAATTGACGCGAGCAAAATCGCCAAGGTAAAGAAAAAAGGAACGAAGTGCCGCAACGCCATTGAGGAAGCGTTGCGTTTCAAACTAACGATGTTCCAGTAGCCGGTGTCAAATGCCCATTTCATCAGAGCGCGTATTGTGGGCTTTGCATAATAATGTGCATATGTCTTGTCGGTCAGGAACAGCTTATGTCCGCGAGCCCGAAGTTTTTGGCTAATGTCGTTGTCCTGATTGCGATGGAGCCGAGGATCGTATCCGCCAACATCCATGAGCGCCTGGCGTCGAAAAACGGGATAGGGGATGGTGTCAACGAAGCCGGCCTTGGCCGTATGCGTCGAGTGGCTGGAAGTCCCGAATGGATGGCCACGAGTCCATGCAATTACGCGCGCGATTGGGGTGTCATCGCCCGGCTCAGTGATCAACCGACCGCTGCAGCCGACCGCCCGATGGGCGGTAAGTTCCTTCAGGCAGACGGAGATATAAGCTGGCTCGTAAGTGGTATGGGCTCCCATAATACAGACGTAATCGCCGCGGGCCTTTGACAATCCCAGATTAAAAGCAGCGGGAGTGTTCTGCTGCGAATTGTGGAAGAGCCGGATTCGGGGATCGAGCCTCGCGATCTCCGCGACCTTTTCCCCAGTTCCATCGTTCGAACAGCCATCCACGACCAGAATTTCAATCTTGAAATCACGCGTTTTCTGTTCGCGCAGTGAATTTAGCGCGGCCCCGATATGAGGAGCTTCATTGCGAACGGCGAGAATGAGAGAAACCAGTTTTTCCTCCGGCATTTTTATTGGCGAAGCAAGGTCAGAGCCGCTATCTGAGTTCTGGCATCACTCCCTGTATCCGAAGGCGTAGTGCTCGGAAGAGGTGTCGCCCCTCCGGCCTCCAATCATTATAATGTCGGAGCGACTTCAGGTCGCTCCAACTGCGTTTGGTTGAGGAAATCCTCAATCGTCTTAGATTCAGACTTGAGCAGATCTGCCATTTTAATGGAGTATTCCTTTTCGATGAACTCGAAGACTTCGTCCCTGGTCTTTGGCTGCGCATGCCACCAGATCGGGTGGATCACCAGCTGGCTCCGTCGATTTCGCCTGAAGAATTCGTGCACGTCGGGTACTCGAAAGGCACCGCGGCTGTCGCTGATATAACCGATATTTTCGAAAAACGGTGCACTATATGCATCCAGATAGGACGAAAATGGTTCCCGGATCGCGGAGCGTGCGGGCTTGTGCTGCGCAATCGATCTGATCCGCTCCCCGACCGATTCTCCCAAACATTCCGCAAGGTTATGCACACGTTGGCGTCTAGCTTCCGTGGAAAGCCCTTCAAACCCTTCGCAATCATAATGTAAGCCACACTCATGACCCAGTTTCGCGATTTCCTTCACGCATCCCACGCCGCTCTTTGACAAAATATTGTAATAAGGAGAAGTAAGCAGGAAAAAG
>PKXT01000365.1 GCA_003133505.1 Acidobacteriota bacterium | reverse complement strand
GTACTTGTTCACTATCGGTCGCTAACGAGTATTTAGCCTTGGAGAGTGGTCTCCCCAGATTCCCGCGGGATTTCACGTGTCCCGTGGTACTCAGGATGCCGCTTCGAGTCCGGTAAGCTTTCAGTTACGTGGCTTTCACACTCTGTGGCCCCGCTTTCCAGCAGGTTCACCTAGCCTCCGGTTTGATAACTCTACTTATGCGGTCCTACAACCCCCCGGTGCAAGCACCAAGGTTTGGGCTCTTCCGATTTCGCTCGCCGCTACTCTCGGAATCTCATTTGATTTCTCTTCCTCCGGGTACTGAGATGGTTCACTTCCCCGGGTTCGCTCGCACCCGCCTATATATTCAGCGGGCCGTATCCCAAGTTCATTGGGACGGGTTTCCCCATTCGGAAATCCCCGGATCAAAGCCTGCTTGCGGCTCCCCGAGGCTTATCGCAGCTTGCCACGTCCTTCATCGCCTGTTAGCGCCAAGGCATCCACCGTACGCCCTTAGTAGCTTAACCATAAAACTCACCCAACACGTCGCCGCTGGAAACACGGAATCTCCCGCGCACCACCGGCCGTCATGCCAGTTGAGTCGCCATTTCTTTCTTCCACATACGCGCTATTTGCAAAATTTGCGGTGTACGCCACTTCGTCTCAACACCCGACGTCGTGGCGTATGCCAACTTCCTTCAGTTTTCAAAGAGCGTTTACCCCGCTCCGGGCGGGGCGCTGATTTCGGCTTTAGCCGCTTCAGCGAACAACAAAAAACCCGGCATCGAGCGCCGGGTCAGTCCGTCCATTCTCCCTTCACATCAGGGGGGGACGGCTTCACTCGAAGCTCGATTTTCTTCTATCCCGTGTTTGAAACCAAACCCACCTCGCAGGTCTAGCTTTGGGGGATCGCCGCTGGGGAAACCGCTGCAACGCACCCCGCCGACATCCAGAGAATATACCAGATATTTTCAATTCGTCAAGTCAATCCTGCATGTGTCGTTGTGGAAAACACAGTCCACTGTGGAAATTGTCCCGAACCACCCTTGATTGCCTCTGTTTCAAGGGATGTCTGCAATTCTGAATTTGTGCTTTTTTAGCGCAGGTTATTCAATTTTGGCTATTTGTTTAAGTTCCGTCGATACGATAAAATCTCTGGTTCGAGTCCGAACGTCTTAACGGAACCACGGAGGGCGAGCCATCGTGAACAGAAGAATTTTGGGGACCATTGCAATAATCATTTTCATCTGCGCGCTGGTGATATTTGTCGGCGCGTCGCATTCGAAGCGCTCGCTCCTCCCTTTTATGACCGCCTCGGTCGTCGCTTCAAATACCGGTCCCCATGGGCCTTCTGGCTACCACATAGTGAAGCGCATCCCCGTAAAGGGCGACGGCTTCTGGGATTATCTGGCCTTCGATGCGCCGACGCATCGCCTGTTCATTTCCCACGGTACTCAAGTGGACGTTTTGGACGTCACTACCGGCAATCTCGTGGGCGCAATTCCAAATACACCCGGTGTTCACGGCATCGCCTTTGCGCCAAAATTGAATCGCGGATTCGTATCGGCAGGAAGGGCGGCGAATGTCGTTATTTTCAATCTGAACACGCTAGCCACGATTGGAACGGTGAAAACCGGGGAAAATCCCGACGCGATTCTCTACGATCCCGCCACTCGGCGCGTTTTTACAATGAATGGCCGCAGCCACGACGCGACCGCTATTGATGCCGCAACGGGTCGCGTAGCGGGCACGATTTCGTTGCCTGGCAAACCGGAATTTGCGGTGGCCGATGGCCGTGGCAACATTTTCGTAAATATCGAAGACAAGAGCGAAGAGCTTCGCATTAATTCCAAAACTTTGAAAATCGTTGCACAATGGCCCATGGCACCCTGCGAAAGCCCTTCGGGTCTGGCCATGGACGTTGCACATCAGCGGCTTTTCGCAGGATGCGACAACAGGCTCCTGGCCGTTATGGACGCCAAAGCCGGCCGGCTGGTAACTACCGTTCCCATCGGTGACGGCGTGGACGCCAACCGATTCGATCCCATACTCCGCTACGTTTTCAGCTCCAACGGGCAGGATGGCACCCTCACGGTCATTCACGAAGATTCGCCGGACAAATATACCGTCGTCGAAAATGTTCCCACCGCGCGTGGGGCGCGTACCATGGAACTCGATCCCAAGACGCACGACGTCTTTCTTGTGACTGCGGATTTCGGCCCCCGTCCCGCAGCGACGCCGGAGATTCCTCACCCGCGACCTGCTCCGGTGCCCGGTAGCTTTGTCGTTCTTTTGCTAAGCCGCTGATGGATACTTTATTTGCTTGACGACGGAACCAGATAGCGACCGCCCCTCAGTTCATCATTTTGATCTAGGGGCGATTGTATTGCCCTCTGAAATATCGCGCTGTCCATTTCCGGCCTGGAGTTGACTGCGCGGATTCCTGCCAGTAGGATGCGCACACGGATCGTCTGAAAAGTGGTTCATAGGAGAGGTCGATGTATTGTTCTCATTGTGGTATTCAGATTGCCGACGGAGCCCACTACTGTCCCTCCTGTGGCCAACCCGCCGGGGTTGCTCCTGTGATCGCCCCGGCCAGCCCACAGATATTTCCGGGTCCGGTCCAGCCCCCGAACTCGCACATAACCACGCGCGCCCCATATGTCCTCACCGGTTCTGTTGGATATGCGGGATTTTGGCTTCGCTTCGTCGCGATAATTATTGACGGTATTATTATTGATGTTGTCTTTGGAGTGCCATTCTTCATGCTGCTGGGTGGCGCTGGCTTTTTCAGGGACATGGTGTCCGGCAATGCTCCAAGCGACGTTTTAACGGGAGTTTCCCAGACAATTTTATTGTATGACCTGATTTTTGGGGTCGGCTCCTGGCTATACTTTTCTCTCATGGAAAGCTCCTCGTGGCAGGGGACGCTCGGGAAAAAAGCTCTGGGAATCTATGTGACCGACATGGAAGGGAGAAGGCTTTCCTTTGGACGAGCAACGGGG
The DNA here is from genome assembly GCA_003133505.1 of Acidobacteriota bacterium. Taxonomy (GTDB): domain Bacteria; phylum Acidobacteriota; class Terriglobia; order Acidiferrales; family UBA7541; genus PALSA-278. The sequence goes on along the minus strand of PKXT01000365.1, from coordinate 5,221 downwards.
CGCTATTTCGCTAAAATATTGTCCCTTTTAACACTGATGATCGGCTACATCATGGGGGGAACCACGGAGCGAAAGCAGGCCCTTCACGACATGGTTGCCGGCACGCTGGTACTGCGTAAGCGGTGAACATCCCTTGGGGAAAGCCTGCCTTTTCGCCGTATGGACCCGGAACGTTTGTCGAATCAGCTGTCCCCGGGTATAATTTTCGCTGACGTTCTGCCGCTCGTTACCCAGCCCACCAGGTAGAGCTTCATAGTACAAATCTCCCAGCCCTCGATTTGTGCTGTTAGCAATACCGGGCGCCGGTTCCCGGACCATTCGGCACATTCATGGAGGAAAGAACATATGAGGCGGTATTCCGCAATTATCCTGTTAGGGATAACCATGCTGGGCGGCTGTGCGACTAAGAAATACGTGGGTCAGCAGGTCCAGCCGGTAAATCAAAAGGTTGATCAGGTAAATTCGCAACAGCAGGCCACCGCTAAGCAGTTGGAGGATACCGATACCAGATTGAGCGGTACGGACGAATTGGCCAAAGGCGCAGACGCCAATGCGAGCAAAGCTCTCGGCCAGATCGGCGAGGTCAATGGGAGAGTGGACAGCGTAAATGGCCAAATCACCCAAATTAACGCTACTCTCGGCAATCTGGATGACTATAAACCGGTGGGCACAGCCACAGTGAATTTCAAATTCAATTCCGCCAAGCTGGAACCCGACGCCACCCAGGCTCTGGATGGGTTTGTCCAGGGTCACATAGGAAACGCCAAGCGGTATTTCGTAGCCATTGAAGGCTTCACCGATCATGTGGGCACTGATGAATACAATTTGGCTCTGAGCCGCCGGCGTGCGGAGGCCGTCCAGACCTTCCTGGTGGGCCAGCATAGTATTCCGCTTTTCCGAGTCCAAATCGTGGGTTTCGGTAAGGAAAATCCGGTTGACCAAGGCAAGTCCAGGGACGCCCGCGCGAAAAACCGCCGCGTTGAAGTGACCTTCTATAGCGCCGATTCCGCCGGGCCGTCCTCATCCGCGGCGCGGCCACCCGCTAACTAGCACCGGTCCAGCGGGCGATTTCCCCACCACCTTCGGGCGGNNCGATATGGCGCCGCCCATTCCATTCTTGGTGCCAGCCTGCCGTTCATTTTTTGCGCCTTCCGGCACGCTACCCCTGATGGTTTTCCGGCGTGCCGTTGACCCATCAGCCTGAGATTCTAAATGACTAAAAATTAAAGGGCTATTCCCGCACCCCGAACCGAGTACAGGGAAATCGAACCGGATTTTACACGGATAATCGTATGGCAACCTTTTCGCGAATGCTCAATCATGGAGCTGTGAAGATGGGACATCATCCAACTTCGGGAAGCTTCGGGAAGCGTTCGTTTATGATGGAAAATAGCCTGCGTCATTTGTACGTCGAGGAATTGAAGGATCTGTACAACGCGGAAAATCAATTGGTAAAGGCGCTGCCCAAAATGGCCAAAGCGGCGACCTCCGAGGAATTGCGGGCCGGGTTTGAGGAGCATTTGGAGCAGACCAAGGGCCATTTCTCCCGTCTGGAGAAATTTTCGAGGCGATGGACGAAAGTCCCAAGGGCAAAAAGTGCAAGGGCATGGAGGGGCTGATTACCGAAGGCAGTGAAATGATTGAGGAAGATCCAGGCAATGAGGAACTGGATGCCGGTCTGATTTCCGCGGCGCAACGCGTTGAGCACTACGAGATCGCCGGATACGGATGCGTTCGGACGTACGCCCGCCTACTGGGCGAAGAGGATGCTGTTTCTCTTCTGGAACAGACCCTTGAGGAAGAGAAAGAGGCTGACCAAAAGCTGACCTCGCTCGCCGAGCAGATAAATCTGCAGGCAGGCGATTCAGATGACGATGAGGAAGAGGACGGCGATAGGCGAGCGGTCAAGGTTTCCAGCGGCCCCCAGCGGGGAAAGGCCGGCAAAGGCCGTAATCGTTAAGTATTGCGTACGAAATTTTGGCAGGCATTGAATTTTGGCGGTAGTTAAAAAAAAGGAGAAACAGAATGTCCGAATCAGGGAAAGAGCACAATCAGCAAGGTGGCAAGCACGAATCCGGCAGCCAGGGCGGTAGTCAGCAGGGTGGCCAGCACCAATCCGGCGGTCAGAGCGGCAAGCACGGGAGCGAATCCGAACACAAAGGCAACCGTTAAAGCGAGATATGAGCGGGTTTTTCCGATTAATGTATGGAGTCCGAACAGCGGGAGGAGCGACGGTGAAATCAATTGTTGTCGCTCTTGTTTTTACTACACCACAAGAGAGGAGATGATAATGGCTGGCAAAAACACTGCGGTATTTGGAATTTATTCCACACGGGCGAATGCCGAGGACGGCATTGACGCCCTGCGCAATGGAGGATTTCGAGTGGAAGACGTCTCGATTCTGCTCCCCGAGAATTTGGGGTCGAAGGACCTCGCCACCGAGAAGGCCACGAAGGCCCCCGAGGGCGCGGCCACCGGCGCAGGGTCCGGCGCTGTTATCGGCGGCACGCTTGGCCTGTTGATGGGAGTTGGCCTTCTCGCGATTCCAGGCTTGGGGCCATTCATCGCCGCCGGCCCAATAATGGCGGCATTGGCCGGGATGGGGGCCGGTGGCGCAATCGGCGGTTTTGCCGGGGCATTAATTGGAATGGGAATTCCCGAATACGAAGCCAAACGTTTCGAGGGCCGAGTCAAGAAGGGTGGAATTCTGGTCTCCGTCCATTGCGACAGCTCCGACTGGGCGACCAAGGCCAAGGACATCCTTAAGCATACCGGCGCTGATGATATATCCTCAACGTCCGAGGCTGCTGCCGATTACGCCGTCACCGATCGTCCGGTGCGTCGCAGCGACGCGAGCGAAGCCTAAGGGAACCCCGCGGCGGGCGCTCGCAACCCACTGCAAATATGTCCGCCCTCATTCGCAGCGCCGTGAGGATTTTGAGCTTACCCACTGGGGTCGCGCGGAGGACTATGGAAACCACATGGCGCGAAGATTTCTCTCGCTATCCAAGCACTCTCAAAATACAATCTGAACTGTTCGATTTGCCACATGTTTGTGGCCAAGGATAATTGCCGATGCCATTACTTCAGGTAGTGCTAGTTCTGATTGTCGTAGGAGTGTTGCTCTGGCTTATTAACCGCTTTATCCCAATGCAGAGCACCATCAAGTCCATCCTCAACGCCGTCGTGATCATTTGCGTAGTGCTCTGGCTTCTCAGTGTCTTCGGAGTTCTGGGATCACTCTCCAATATCCACGTCGGTAAATGATCACGGGGGCGCCTGGGCTACCGTCTTCGAAAACAGCCGGCGCGATCTTAGCGCATGTGTGGGTTCACCACGGCGGAATTAGGGCTTCCCGCACGACCCCTAGCTTTCGCCGCCGGTTAGTTCGTGGACGATCGCGCCCGTGAAGGCCTTGGCGTCCCCAAATAGCATTAGAGTCTTGTCAGAGTAGTACAGCGGATTGTCCACGCCGGCAAATCCGGGACTCATGCTGCGCTTAATCACCATCACGGTGCGGGCTTTATCCACTTCCAGAATCGGCATGCCNNGGTTGGTTACGTCGTTTGCACCAATTATTAAGGCCACGTCGGTTTGCGGAAAGTCCCCATTGATGTCTTCCATGTCCTGCAATTTATCGTACGGGATGTCCGCTTCCGCCAGCAGAACGTTCATATGGCCCGGCATACGACCCGCTACGGGATGAATACCGAATTTCACATCCACACCCCGTTTGCTTAACACATCAAACAGTTCTCGCACCTTGTGTTGGGCTTGGGCAACGGCCATCCCGTAGCCTGGCACAATTACCACCTTGTTCGCGGCGGCCAGAATCTGGGCGGCTTCTTCGGCGGTGGCGCTTCGCGCGGTGCGCTCTTCTACCGCTCCAGCACCGCCAGCTTGTTCTTGCCCGAACGCGCCAAAAAGCACGTTGGAAAATGACCGGTTCATGGCCTTCGACATGTTCACCGAAAGGATGAATCCCGAAGCGCCGTCGAGCGCGCCGGCCACGATGAGCAGCTTGCTATTCAGGACGAATCCCATCGCCGCCGCCGACAATCCCGCGTAAGAATTCAGCAGCGAAATCACCGTGGGCATGTCCGCGCCCCCGATGGGAACAATCATCAGCACGCCAAAAACCAGGGGAATTGCCACGATCAGCGGAAAAATTCGCGTGTGCTCCGGATGGACAACCAGGTAGCCAGCCAGGCCCACCGCAATCGCCAGCACACTCAAATTGACTATGTTCTGACCTTTGTACGTGATAGGCCGCTGCGGCAATACTTCCTGCAGCTTACCCGCCGCCATTAAGCTTCCTGTGAAGGTCAACGAGCCCAAAATTACTTCCATGGCCAGCACCGCCATCAAGAACGGCGCTATGTCCGGCGCGCGCAAATAAAACTCCGCAGTTCCCACCAGGGTCACGCAAAACGCGCCAAACGCATGACTGAGCGCCGTTCGCTGCGGCACCGCCGTCATGGGAACTTTTCCGAGGGGAATTCCAATAATCGTGCCCAGTACCAGCGCAATGGCGATCCATTTGTAGTCCACGATGCCGTGATGCAGAAGCGTCCCAGCAATCGCCAGTAGCATTCCCGCTTCCCCAGCCCAGACGCCGCGCCGCGCAGTCGCCGGCGAACTCATCCAGACCAGCGATAGGATGAACAATGCCGCTGCAATCAGGTAGGTAATTTCGGTGATTAGGTTGCCGGAAGCCATCGACGCTCAGGCCTTCGGCTTGCGGCTGGTCTTGAACATTTTCAGCATCCGGTCGGTAATCATGAAGCCACCCACGATATTGCTGGTCGCCGCCGCAATTGCCAGCGCACCCAATACCGTGGAGAGGCTGCTCTTGTGCTCGCCGGTCACAATAATAGCGCCCACCACGGCAATGGCGTCCAGCGCGTTGGTCAGGGACATCAGCGGCGTGTGCAGCAGAGGCGAAACCTTGCGGATGATCTCCAGCCCGACGAAGGTCGCGAGCATGAAGACGTAGAGACTGAGTTCAAGATCGGAAGGCATGCATCTCCTATGAGACGGTTTCCAGGGAGGCCAACCCCATGGCTTCGCGGACGCGCGCGTGAACCACTTCGCCGGCGTGCGTTACCAGGGTTTCGCGGACGATCTCGTCCTCCTGGTTGAGCGTGAAATTTCCGTCTTTGATAAGGTACTTCAGGAACGTCGCGATGTTGCGCGCATACATCTGGCTGGCGTGATAGGG
>PKXT01000262.1 GCA_003133505.1 Acidobacteriota bacterium | reverse complement strand
TATATTATGCTCCGAGTAGTAATGGAGCCATGCAGTTTAAAGAGCGTTGGGTGCTTTTTTGGAGGGTTGCGTGTTTTGCTTCCTGCATACTTGAACACTTTCCGAACGCTTAGCCCATAGCCCCACGCAGGATGCCATTTGTTGCCTTTACTCAATACGTTGTCCAGCAATGTGTCCCAATTGAATGTGACCACCGTATCGGTATCTAGGAGAGTATTACGAAACGCGCGTAGCACAGGATTTTGGTTAGGGCTGCCTTCTGACGAGAGGTAGCTAAACAGCTCAATAGTCAACTGTCGCAACGTGGCCTCGGTTCTTCGAAACTCGTCGCTATCGCTATCTGGAAGGTCTCTCACCATTTCCTCTAGGAATGTTACCACCTCTTCAACTGACAGATTCTTGAGGTCGGCATGACGGTTCGCTCCACCTCCTCGCGTTGGGCGAAAGCTATTCGGACTGAAATACTTGCGAACAACCTGTGCTACTGGATCCAGTGTTTTTATCGATTGAAAATGAAACTTGAAAAGTATTTCGAATAAATTATTTTGCAGTGGCATTGTGAGCGCGAAATTGCCTCTCTCCACTTCATGGCCTGTGCCAAAAGAGAAGCCTGCTCCCATAACATATGAAATTTTCCGGACCGGTATTGCCATTCAGATACCTCGATCACCAATGCAACCGTCAGCAAAACTCGGCAGATCCCAATTCTTGCAACATTATGCAAAAAGATCTGTGGTTTTACAATCCAAAGAGGTATAGACCAGGATTTCCGTTTTGGCTTCCTGGCCGCCATCGATTGTACATTCAACCGCCTCCGATTCCGTTCAGTACTTTGGAGTCCAACTGAAGATCTTTGCACTTTCGTTCACATATGTAACGGCGCCTGTTTTCAGATTGACTCTCCAGATGGCCTGTTTTTCGCCAGCGCCGCCGTCGATGAAGTCGAACCCAACTTCGAACGTGTCTGCACCGCCTGCCTTGGCACTCCAACCCTTCCCGGGTCGACAGCAGACGGGAGTGCTCATGAACAGGCTTATGTTAGTCTCTACGTCTGTTGCTGACCGCCCATTCTCCGGAACCGTAAGCACTGCGGCCTTGACGAGACTAATCGCTTTTGCTTCTGGCTCCAGCGGGGGAAAAGCTACTGTCGTCAAATCGTCCAATACCTTGCTGCTATCGACGACGTCGGGGTCGTGGAGCTTCAAAATCTTCCCGTGAAGATTTTTGCCACCTTCGCCGCCCAACAACGCCAGGACTTCCTGGGTTTGCCATGCGCCATTAAAGTACGACTCAAAGCGCACTTTGTAGCTGCCGGCTTGGAACGGTCTTCTCAGAAGCTTCGGCGCTCCGTCAACCGAAGGGAAAGACGGGTTGGGGATCTCTTGCCACAGTGCCCCTGTTCCAATATTTCCCTTGCGGACGCTGACATCGTCATCAAACGCAATAGCCTTCGGCGCACCAAGCGGCAAGCGGCCCGATTCGACGTGGACCCACAGCTTGGTTCCGTCTGGAAGGTTTGTTGAACCAACCACGTATATTTCGCCCTCCGGCCCGCGGTCAGCATGGGCGTCCAACGACAATTCCGCTGGCAGAGTATACGGTTTGGCCGCTGGCTTCTGTTCAGAAGAGCAGCCGGATAGGATAACAGTGAATCCAACAAGCACTCCAGCGCGCCACTGAACACGCTTCCGGCTCATTCAACGATTTCAAACGTATAAATCTTGCCCTGCGAGGCTATGTTCGAGCTTGTGAGCGCGCCTGGCGCGAGGAAGCCAAACTCACCCGTACCAACGTAATAGATTTCGACCTTGTAGATTCGCGGAGCAACCTTCTCAAAACTGAATGGCACAGCATTGTCTTCCGCTCCGCCAGAACTATGCAGCACGCCGCCGGTCATCGCTCGGAATTCCCGGCGATCTCCCTTATCCCAAAACCGCAGGAGTTGGTATTCGGAAGCGGAATCTCCTTCAGTGCATCGGATGTAGAATTCGAGGGGTTCCGTCATGCCCAAGCCCGGCCCGGCCATATGCAGTTTGCTGTGCGGACCAAGAACCGTTCCATTGATGTGTCCCTTGTCCAGCCCGAGCGTGGCCACATTCTTGAGGACGCCGCCTGTCCGCCAGTTGACGATTTCAGGCTCAATCTCCACAAGTTTCCCGTCCCGACGGACATAGACACCAACGTCATCGGGCAGATCTGCTGATTTTGCGGGAGGCCGAGGAGGAATACCATACGTGATGACCACTGGTGGTGGCGGAGCGGCGTCTTTGGAATTCGCCGCAGATANNGACTGGCTCACTCCGGCGTTTTTAAGCTTCACCAGCGCGGCAGCGGAAAGGTCGAAGTCAGCGTCGCTTACTTGGATCGCTTTCAGGATTGTGGAGTCTGCCAGACGCGCCCTCACCATCTGCACAATGTCTTGATTCGTGAGTGGCTTGCTGGCTTCGGCGCGACCGTCCGGGGAGCTGTGGGCTGTGCGTGCGGAAGCAGCTAGGCAGATCAGGAAGGCAAATCCAATTCCAAGTGAAACCACACGTCTGCGCATACACGGCCCTCCGAGGGCGGATGCCCCCCTTTATGCATTGAGCACGAGCGAGTCCAAAGGCAATTCTGAGCAAATGCTTATTTTTCAAGCTATTAGAAATGACACCTAGAGCATCGCTTTGACCTAGGGCCACGATTGGATACGCGCCGTTGTCAGCAACGTCCACATAGGGTTACAGGGGATCGTTAGGGTCTATTGGTCAGAATTGGGGGCTGTTAGAAGACATCGCGGCGCGGGATCACGCGAGGCAACCGCGCTGCGGTTGGTGGGCAGAAATGCAGTGAACGGCTAGCTGGACTCTCTTAGCGTGCGGACCCAAAAGTGAAGTGGAAACCGTAGGTTCTCAATTGGAGGTTCGGCACGACACTCGCTGCTGCAATGGCTCGATGAGTGAAACTTCCCGCGACCAGAATTCCACGTGTTGCTCCTGCCAAGTGGCTCAGATCGCCCATATAGGCCAAGATCTGCCCGACGGCGTTTCGGTCAGCCTCCCCGGCCTTTAGTTCTATAACAACCGTGGTTCCCTCTTTGTCGGCCGCTGTAATGTCGATATAACCCGAATCGACCTTTTTTTCGTCACCGCCGTCGATGATCCTCATCCCTTCTTCAAGCTGTCCAATGTTTGAGCGAAGCGCGCTTTGAAGGTGCCGCTCAAGCGTAAATGTTGTTTGCACAGCATCAGCGACTTTTCCGTCGGGATCTTGTGGTTCCACCGTCTTGACAAGAAATCCGAGGGCACGAAGCGGTTTGTTTACCTGTTCGCCGCCAGCGAATTCGGTCCTTGGGATTCCAGTGGCGAGTTCTATCACCCATTTTGGGGGGTAGCGTTTCCCGTCTTGTTCAACAAAAAACTTAGTTCCCGTTTCGGGTGTTTCGTCAGGGTCTTTTTCGCGGATTTGGTCAAATTTCCTCATGCCCTCCAGCACGCTGTCCCTTGTAAGCTCTGTACGTTTGCCGGATTTTGCACCGAACGGTATGCTGCTAAGCGGCATGATTTCCTCCAAGTTCTTACCCGCGCGATTATAGCATAGAGCCGGCATTCATTGCCCCGAGGGAAACCATGCTCAACGCAGCCCCCCAGCAAAGCCTGACAACGATTCGGCTGGGATGTCGGCACGACTGGTGGCTTGGCACATCGGCGGCGTATTTCCAGGGCGGCCNNGAAATACAGGTTGGGCGTCAACCCAGGATCATGGCCAGGCGGATCGGCAAGCACTGGCCGACCTTTCTTCCTAATGCTCCCCCGGAGGAACTGCTAGCAGATCACTTTCGCGGAGCATGGAACTTTTCGACAATTGCGTCAAGAGCCTGCGGATTCTTATTTGGACATTTGCCTTCGAGAGCATTGACCTCCGCGAGTATGCCAGCGGCGACGACGGCTTTTACCACGCGGGCGCGTTCGGGATCGAGATGGAGCCGACCGCGTTCGTCAGATTCGATCCGTATGCAGCGTGAGACGCTGGCGGAACCAAAGGGGCGGATAACGTCGGTGAAGAAAACACCGAATGTGTTTTTGCCTGCTGAGCCGGGAAACTTATTCTGGAATTCCAATCTGATTTCTTCCTTGCTCTTTCCGCCTTGTTCGACCGCCTGCATGAGAAACGAATTGCGTGAGCCAAGCCGAAATCCCCAGGCGTCGGTTCGGGTCAGATAATTGATTGTCTTCCTAGTCATTAGTTTCTTCTCCAGCACAGCCGCTGCCCTGTGCTCTTCCCGCTGTACACCGGCTGGGCGCACTTCAGGCGTGGCGACTGCAAGAGGCCTGTCGTCTAGGGAATCGAGGAAGGCGCACAGGTTACTACCTTCGCCAACCAGCAGATCGTCACGGGTTGCCAACGGGCGGAGGCACCAATTGCCCGGATGCAGAATCGTAATATGCCGGATGTCTAGTTGGGAGACGTAGCGGGTCGCTTGTACTCCGAGCGCGACGACTGCGCACGGCCTGACAATCTCAACCTGGCGTTTCAGGAAACACTGACACTGCTCTTTGTAGCCCGGCACGGAAGGCATATCCCCCTCAGCTTTTCCCGGTTTGATGCCCATCAGCGCATTGCTGAAGAAGCACGCATCGGGCTGACAGTGTGCGGCATCGAGCATTCGGAGCAGGCGTGTCCAGAACTCCCCCCCCGCTGCTTCGCCGCCTCGCTCCTGAGAAATCGCATAACCGCGTTCACTATCGAAATTGTGGCCTACGTACATCACTGAGGTTTCCGGAAAGTACTCCGGCAACGGGCCTCTGTTCCTCTTTCCTCTCCATAATCCGGTGCCGCCAGGGAAGCATGCTGTACCCTGAATCAGTCCTTCGATCCTCAAACTTGTGCGTCCGACAGTGGGATGATAGCTGGTCACCGTCTCGGCCATTGCGCGCAGCAGTTCACCAACGANNACTCCCGTCGACCGTCTTGTAAGGTCCATTTATCGAGCATCACTCCGCAAACGAACCAATGCAAGGGCTCCCCTGTGGATTGAGGCGTTTTATTCTCAATTTCCTTTTTTCAAGCCAAAGCCGAGAACGCTGCAAACCGTCTTGGCAATCATTTGTTCTTCGCCCGTGCGAATGACACGATTGTCGGCAGGTGTTCCCGATTCGCGCGACACCCCGCCAATGCCACCCGGAACGGAACGCCCTGAAATCCTGCTTGCAGGCCTATAGGGCCGAATGACAAAACCGAACCCGGAATAACCGGGGTCGGGGAAAGGGGACAGCGCCCGCGAGGCTTTCCTGTTCTTGCCTTCTGACAAGCAGCGTTTTCACCGGGTCATCGGCGGCGCGGCACAAACAGATGTTTCTGCCACGCGGAATAGTGCGCCAGCCAACGCTGAGTGTGAAAGGCTTACGGCTCCTAGCGGGAGGGGGTTTTTGCCACACGCCGAATACTAACTAATGGTCAGTGGCCGCCTGCGCAGAAATCGACAAAGTGTTGCGAGTTCGCGCGCGGTGGCGCTTCTGGCGAATGATTGCCGCCGACACGGGCGTTGGGCTGCCCACTGCCCGCTCCTAGTTTGGCATTGACAGGGCCGATCAGGAGCAGTAGGTTCAGGGGCATCCACGATTACACCCGCGGAGCAGCGAGGAGGCCGCATGAGCAAAATCAATTGGGGTATGAGGGCGTGCGGTATCTTTCTGTTGTGCGCAACGACGGCGGTTGCCTTGCCCGCCCAGACATTCACCTCATTGCACAGCTTCAACGGAACAGACGGCGCAAACCCCCAAGCAGGGCTGGTCCAGGCCACCGATGGGAACTTGTACGCGACAACGGAGGATGGCGGGGCCAGCGGCAAAGGCACGATCTTCAAAATCACCTC
>PKXT01000283.1 GCA_003133505.1 Acidobacteriota bacterium | reverse complement strand
TAGCAGATTTCCACCGAGTCCATCAGCCGCGAGCGCGATTGCGGTTCCAGCACCAGCCGGTCAACGAGAACGAATACCGGTTGCTCAAAATTTATGTCCAACAGCGATTCCGGGGTAGAGAATTCATAAACATGACCGTCTTGATATAGACGGTTAAAGCCCTGCCGCTGCAGCGATACTAGCGCTTCGCGCAAGGCGGTTGCCGCAGCTGCCTTGGCTTTCCGGCTGGGCATGGGTTTAACCGGCTTAGTCGGAAACCGATCCGCGGAATTGACCACAGAATCAATAGCCGAAATANNAGACGCCGTCGCAGGTGTCAGGCTAGCCCCAGCACCGGTCGCTAATTTGCCCGAGAGCGCCGCATCCGCAGGCCGAAATGGATACAGCACATAAAATCGCCGTCCTTCGGGCAACACCATCACCCGGTCGGCAATTTCATCCACTGTGTCGCGGCGGACTTCCTGCCCGCAATTCAGGCAATACGTACGCCCCGCGCGTGCAAATAGCAGCCGCAAATAGTCGTAAATTTCCGTTGCTGTCGCGACCGTCGAACGCGGATTTCGCGTGGAATTTCGCTGCCGTATGGCAATGGCCGGGGCAATGCCGGTGATTTCATCCACGTCGGGTTTTTCGATGCGCTCCAGGAACTGCCGCGCGTAAGCGGAAAGCGATTCGATGTAACGCCGCTGTCCCTCTGCATATAGCGTGTCGAATGCCAGACTCGACTTGCCCGAACCGGAAACGCCAGTCACCACAGTCATGGCATTGTGGGGTATCTCAAAATCTATGTTCTTCAGGTTGTGGACGCGCGCCCCCCGCACCCGTATCGTGTCCTGACCATCCGGCCATGCCCCGCCTGTGCTGCCGTTTCCGCTTGCAGCGCGTGCAACTGACGCAGCCCCCACAGTTGGAACATGCTCTGCCCCTTGCATATGCGCGCTATCCAGTGAGCCTGAAACAGCACTATGCTCAAGAGTCATTTCCACGAACGGCTCAGGGGCGAGCTTTCTCCGGCGTTTTGACGTTTTCTTCAGCCCAACGGCTTCTTTCGCGCGCACAGCGCTCCCTGCGGTTTTATCCGCCTCTGGTAAAACTCCCCATTATAAGCGGGCTCGGCCCATGCTTCAATAAGTGATCGCCCCATGCTGGCGGGTTCGGTCGCGACAATTCTTAGTGCGTCGCCGAATCTGAAGGAGCGAAATAGCCCGGTTTGGTACGAACGGTGAGGTGACCTGTGCCGCGCGGGGCCGATACATCCACCTTTACGGTGCGGAACGTGCCATCGCGCGCCGCGTTGGTGGGGTAATAAGCTATGGTGTACTGATTGCGAATGTCGTGGGCAATCCGAGTGCAAAGGGATTCGACCTGTTCGACCCCCTCCGGAAAATATGCCTCTCCGCCGGTGGCCTTGGTGATTTCCTCCAGCGCTTTCTTACCCTGGCGCTTCTCGGAGCGGGGATCGTCGCTAAATAGTCCTATCGCATATATCACCGCGTTCGATTCCTGCGCGGCCCGTACCGTGTATTCCAGAGTCTCGCGGGAAGTGTTATCCTCGCCGTCCGTAATCACCAGCAGCACCTTCTTGTCTCGCGTGCCCTTTTGCAGGTGGTCCAATGAACCGATAATTGCATCGTAGAGTGCCGTTTCTCCGCGCGAATCTATCCGGTCCAGCGCCTCCTGCAATTCTTTGGGATCGCTGGAAAAATCCTTATCCATGTCGAGGTAAAACTCATCATTGAAATTGACGATAAACACCTCGTCCTGCGGATTGCAAGTCTTGACAAAGGTCAGCGCGGCTGCATTCACCCCTGGGCGTTTCAGCCTCATGCTTCCGCTGTTGTCCACGACGATGCCCACGGTCACCGGGACGTCGTCATTGCGAAATAGTGAAATCTTCTGCTCCACTTTATTCTCGAACACTCTGAAATTGGACTGGGCGAGCCCGCTGACAACGTCCCCTTCACTATCGATCACAGCGGCGTGGAGAACGACCAGGTTCACATCGCGCCGAATGGTGTTGGAGCCGCCGCGAGACGTGCTCCCCGATGCGGGCGCTGCCGGGCTTTGCTGTTCCGCAGGCGGTTGGGGCGCTGAATGTGTGCCTCCGGAATTGGCGGTGGCCGAGGATCCTTGCGCCAGGGGCGAGGAGAGTTTGCTTGCCAAGTCAATGGCCGTTGAGCGCGCAGGTAATGCTGCCATAAGCGGCGTTGCGAGCAGAAATATTGCGAGGAAGGCCACGCAAAAAGACCTATCTCGTCTAATCACATGGGCTGGCACAATTATTTGATGCGGCGGGTTAATGTCCCGGAGCGAAATATCCGTTCCGGGCCTCGACGTGCAGCGGCGGGAGTCCGCGCGGCGGCGCCAGTTTGNNAGGACATACTGATTGCGCAGCTCCATGCTGATTTTGTTGGCCGTGTCCGGCAATTCATCCAGCCGGGTCACAGTGAATGCCCGCCCTCCGGTCATCTCAGTGAGGTTTGCCAAAAGCTCGGGTCCTTCTTTTTCCTCATCGGTGGAGGCTTGACCCTCCGGCTCGAAAAGGCCGATGGCATATACCTGCACGTCCGCTTCCTGCACGAATTTGCGAATATCGTACTCGGAATAGCGGCTATGATTATCGCCTCCATCGGATATGATGAGCAAAGCTTTCCGCCTGTTGCGCGCGCCGCGCATTTCGCTCAATCCCAGATAAATTCCGTCAAAAAGAGCTGTCGTCCCGTGGGCGGCGGTGAAGAGCAGCCCGTCCTGCATGTCCTCCACGCGATCGGTGAATGGCGTGATCAGCCGCGCATGATCGTTGAAATTCACCAGGAAAAACTCATCCTTGGGGTTGGATGTCTTCATGAACTCGATGGCGGCTTTTTTGGATTTGTCGAATTTATCCACCATGCTGCCGCTCATGTCGAAAATTACGCCTATGGAAATGGGCACGTCCTCGCTGGCGAAACGAACGATTTCCTGTTCAGTGCCATCCTCGAAAACTCGGAAATTGGTCTGATCGAGTCCTGTCACCAGCCGGCCGAATGGGTCCGTTACCGTAGCGCTCACCAGCACAAGCGCCACATCCTGGCGAATCACATGGCTGTCATCAATGGAATCGTTTGACGATGGCGGCGGAATAATCGGCGCTGAAATCTGCGCCTGGGAAATCACCGGCCAGAGGATTAAACAACCCAGAGCCAGCAGGGAAAGTCTGGAGCAAAGGGCACAAATCGCCGCGCGTGATCCATCAAACCGATGCGGGAGTCGTGGCGCCAAGAACGGCCTCCGGGCGAAAACGGCAACTAATCCTAACCGTCTGAGCGAATTGTAGCACCGCCTTGCCCTAATGCAAGGGGCTGTGCCGTTTTAATGACTGGAAATGTGCAACCCGGCGGGGCTCGGCATGCGAGCTCCGATTCTCGGGTAGCGCGCAAAACTCCTGGTAAATTGCTCATACGGAAAGTCCACGTATCCCAGACACTCGTAGCCAAGAACATTGCGAGAGAAAGAACGAATTTTGCGTTCGTGAGGAACGTGAAACACGGGGGCCCTGGTTATGGCGCCACTTCGAAAACGACACCGTTGTCATTCTCGCCGCCGAATGCGGTGGTACCGTAAAGATCGCCGGCTTGGTCCATAACCAAACTGCCTTCGGGAGACGCACCATCCGGCCCTTCAAAATCATGAAGAACGGTGAAATTCCACTGCCCTCCACTGGAGCGAGCCAGTTCGTATACGGAACCGAGGGTGTTGTGCCCGGAAGTGGCGCCGTAAAGATTTCCAGTCTGATCAATGAGCAGGCCGCCGGGATGGCCTCCATCGGTTCCATCGGTAAAGGTATAAATGACGGATTCCGTCCAGGTTCCGTTGCCATCAGGGCTCAGTTCGTACACAGTGCCCACACCGCTTTCGCCTCCATAGGAAGTGGTTCCATAAAGATTGCCGGCACTGTCGAAAACCATCCCCGTCGTGGGATTTGTGCCGTCCGGACCAGACCCAAAGGGAAGCCCCTGGAAAGTATAGAGAATCTGTTCGCGCGCAGTTTCATTTCTCTTGCTCAATTCGAAGACAGTGCCGGTCAAATGCGGTCCGCCGACATAAGTTGTGCCGTAGATGTTTCCTTTGGCGTCGAAAGTCAGGACTCCGGCGGGAGAATCCCCATCTGTACCGCTCATAAAATTGTAGAGGACTTGATCCGCCCAATGGCCCGTTGGGCGGGGGACCAATTGGAACACGAGGCCATCATCGTTTGCGCCGCCTCCCGAGGTGGTTCCATAAAGATGGCCGCGGGGATCGAAATTCAGCCCGTAGGGGAAAAGGCCATCGGTGGTGCCATGAAAGGAATGGAGGATGCTCTCGCTCCAGGTACCCCCCGAAGCGGGCGATAACTCCCACGCTGTGCCGCTGCCAAAAGCGCCATAGTAGAGCGTCGTCCCGTACAGAGTCCCTGAACTGTCGAATACGGGAGCGTCATAAGGGTTGCCGCCGTCAGTTTGTTCATTGAAGACGTGAATGACGTTCTCTGTCCAGGAGCCACCGGAGCCCGGCGTGAGCTCAAAAACGACGCCGCAACCGGCCACGCCAAGGCCCGAGCATTGCTGACCACCGCCCTCTGTAGTCGTCCCGTAAAGATTGCCCGTTGAGTCGAAAATGAGGCCGGCATAGGGGCTTGCGCCATCGTCGCCTCCCTTAAAACTATAAAGCACTTTTTCCGTTTTGACAGTGGGCGGAGACCCAGCCTCAGCCATGCTGGCAAACGTCCAGGCTAAAATAACCAGCGAGCACAATTTCAAAACTTCCTTCATGTCCGCACCTCGCGGTAACGCACGCTTCCATCCCGTTCAATTCGAGAATTCCGATCTGACATTAAAGCCAGCACATTATAAGCCACACGAGAACGTCCCCATGCGGAATTCGGGTACCCTCCCGGAAATAGCGGGCATGGTGGACAATTATCCGGCCGGCGTTGCTAGACCGGTAGGAATTCAAGCAAGTGTGCGGACAATATTGCTTTGGGCCATTCGAGGGTAGAATCTTCACGGATTTAGATAATGGCAAGCGAGACAAACAATGTGGGTGGTGATGGCTCACGCATCATCGCCGTGATTCCCGCGCGATATGCGTCGGTTCGTTTTCCTGGCAAGCCGTTGGCGTCGATTGCGGGCAAACCGATGATTCAGCGCGTCTACGAGCGTGTCAGCCAAGCCACGCTTATCAATCGCATCATCGTAGCTACCGATGATGAACGGATTCGTGAGACTGTCATTGCATTCGGTGGGGAAGCGATGATGACCCGCGGGGAGCACCGCTGTGGAACCGAGCGGGTAGCCGAAGTCGCGGCCCATTTGTCCGCGCATCTGGGGGCGGGTGGGTCTGCTGATGTGCGTGCAACTGACCCAATTTACTTGAATGTGCAGGGAGACGAGCCCTTGATTGAACCTGCGGCCCTCGATTCGCTGGCAGCCGCCCTCGCCGATGATCCCGCCATACAAACTGGCACGCTCTGCTCCCTAATTGTACTGCGTCAGGAAATCCTGGATCCCAACGTTGTGAAGGTCGTGCGGGATTTCGACGGCGACAGTCTTTATTTTTCGCGTGCTCCGGTTCCATGGGTCCGCGCCGCTCACCCCGAAATCGAAGTTACCCACATGAAGCACATTGGTGTGTACGCATTTCGCCGCGCCGCTTTGCTCGAATACGCGGCCCTGCCTCCTGGTGATCTGGAACGCATTGAACAACTCGAACAGCTTCGCTNNTTCGCTGGCTCGAAAACGGCTTGCGCATGCGCGTGGTTGAATGCGACTACGATCCGATTAGCGTGGACGTTCCGGAGGACATCGCCAAAGTGGAAGCCCGCTTGGCAATATTGTAATTAATCGTTTTTCACACTGCGTGAGTGCCTGCTCGCTGCTCAGTAGGCAATTGCGCCCTCACTTTTCCATCAGGGCGCGTTTTTAACGTTGTTTTCGTTTNNTTTTTTCTCGTCCCAAAACGCAATTAACGCGCACCATCTTCCGACACGCCCGCCTTGTGGTGGTGGGTATTAAGCCAACGCCAGCCCAGCATGAACACACAGAGAACTCCGAAAAATACCGCGAACCCAATCCAATGTCCGTGCAGGAAGTCTGTGGCTTGTTTTCCGTAATAGACAGCCAGGAGGCCTTCAGCGAAGAAGCGCAACCCGCGTCCGAGCAACACCGCCATAACAAACGTGCGCAGCGGAACCTGAAAAACGCCCTGCGCGATAACAAATGCCTCAAACGGAAAAGGCGGGGGCATGATCGCTGGAATAAAAATGCTGAGAAAAGTATTTTTCTTCACCCAGGTCTGAATGCGTTTGGAAAGCCGTCCTGCCTTGCGATTGAACCAGGCCTCTCCACCCTTTTTAGCCAGAAAATATAGCGACAGGCAGCCCACCAGCGAGCCCACCGTAGCCATTCCCGCATAGAACGGCATCAAATCTTTTCGCAGCGTAGTTACTTCTATTACCAGTAAGTCGGTCAAAACAGGAAACGAAAATACCGACGAATCCATCGCCGCGATTACGAAGATGCCCAGTCNNAGGATGTGGGCCATATGTTTCAGATGGTTCCGGGCAGCAGGATTCTCGCGCGCGCGCCCGATGAGATCGCCGGCGAGGTTCATGACAGGCTCGCACCGTTGTTAGAAATGCGGCTCGTTACAAATAGCACGGTGTGAATAGTCTCATGGGGCGCCAGTTTTCCGCAGCGCCCTTGGATTCTAGCAGACCTTTTCGGCACGCCCGAGCAGAACGATTCCACCTCTTGCCTGCCTTCATATTCCAGGTGTATGTTAATGATATCCGAGAAAACTTATGGGGACCTCCCAGGTGTGGCGCCACAAGCAAAGAATTGAACTCGCGCAGTTCTTGAGGATGTTGTTTCAGTCGTTTCGCCCGCGTGCCCCGAGACGATCCGACGGAGCTAGCTGCAGTGGGGGTATTCTCGCAGGCCTAATCCTCTGCCTTGTGCCTCTTGCGGCGGCACAGCAAGCCAGTGCAAGCCCTGAAGGCCCACAGGTCATTCGCGCCAATAGCAACCTGGTGCTGGTTCGCGTGGT
This sequence comes from Acidobacteriota bacterium, assembly GCA_003133505.1. Taxonomy (GTDB): domain Bacteria; phylum Acidobacteriota; class Terriglobia; order Acidiferrales; family UBA7541; genus PALSA-278. The sequence continues at coordinate 9,816 of PKXT01000283.1, read as the reverse complement.
GGTCCGCGACGCTGCAGGAAATGCGGTGCCCAACCTGCGCCTCGAAGATTTTCGTCTCTTCGACGAGAGTTTCGACAAAAAGAATCCGCAAGCGATAGCCTCTTTCACGGTGGAAGCCGCAAACGTCGGATATTTGGGAACGCCGGCCCAGGTAGGGAGCGGCGCTACCGCCGCTCCGGCACCCGCATCCTCACTCCCTACACTGACTTCGTCACGCCATGTCGCCCTGTTTTTTGACGATCTTCACCTTCAGACTGATGAGCTGGCCCGCGCCCGAAAAGCCGCTGAGCAGTACGTCGCCCAGTCTTTACAGCCGGGTGATTTCATAGGGGTTTTCGATTCATCCGGGAAGGGAATGTTGGATTTCACCGATGATCGCGGCAAATTGCACGACGCGCTACAGGCGTTACGGCCGCGGCCTGCGGCCAACCTCGGCACGACTTCGTGCCCGGCCTTTGATGAATATCAAGCTGAGATGGTCCTCAATAACGCCCAGGGCGAGGGCCAGGTTATGGACTTTGCCACCGCGGAGATTCTTCACTGCTACTACAATGACGATCCTAGTCTGATGATGCAGGCCAAACTCTACGTGACCTCTCATGCCAATTCGTTGGTTAGCCTGAGCCAAAAGCAAAATGAAACTTCATTAGGCCAATTAAAAGAGTTGGTGGGCCGCATGTCCGGTCTTCCCGGGCCTCGTGGTATCGTCCTGGTTTCTCCGGGATTCATCGCCAATGGCGTGGCAAGTCAGATGGATAATCTAATCAATACAGCCTTGCGAACCGGCGTGACTATTAGCGCTCTGGATGCTCGTGGCCTTTACACGGCTGCATCTCTCGCCGATGTCAGCGATGCGGATAATGGGTCGCCCGGTTGGGATTCGATACATGAAGCTGCCGCCCTCGCTAATTCCGCTGTCATGGCCGACCTGGCCAATGGTACGGGAGGCGTTTTCTTCCAGAACAGCAATGATTTGAATCGAGGTTTCCGTGTCACCAGCGGGTTGGCCGAAACAGCTTACGTACTTTCCTTTAGCCCTTCCAATCGCCAGTTGGATGGTCGCTTTCATACTTTGAAGGTGACCCTGACTACGCCCGGCAATTTTAGTATTCAGGCGCGTCGCGGATACTTTGCGGACAATAATCCGATACTTTTTACAGATAATTCCCCTGTCGCTCCCGCGGCGGCAACAAACGTTGAAACAGTCACTACCGCTACCTCTTCGCCTGGGACGGTCGATCGCGCCGCGGCAAATGCGGCGACTCCTGCAGTAACCCCAGCTTGTGTGTCGCCATGCGCGCCCAGCGTACCCGTTAGTGTTGCCGCCAATGGTTCAACGGGCAATCCGGCGGCCAGCCCAATTACCTATAAGCAAAAGAAGGTCTCTTCCAATCTCTGGAAGCCCCCCGATGTGGACGCGCCGATCGCCGGTCTTTCCCCGAATATGCCATGCCCACTGGCCGATATCTTGAAACAGGCGGGTCAGCGCGCCGAAGAGTTAGTCACCGATTTGCAGCAATTCTCGGCGCGCGAAACGATGCAAGCTGAAATGATGAATGAGTTTGGAGCGGCAGGCGCTATGGAAACGCGCGACTTCGATTATCTGGTATTCATTACCCGAGGGAAAAACGGGCTGTTAGCTGTCCGCGAGAATCACACTGCCACCTATGGGAGTGACAGATTTGACAGGTCAATGACGGATTCCGGTCTCACTGTCCTGGCCCTCATATTCTACCCGCCCTACGCTGAGGATTATGACATGCGCTGCGAAGGGCAGGTGCAATACCTCGGGCGGACGGCCTGGGTGGTTTATTTCAAGCAGCGTGAAGACAAGCCGAAGGTGACCCGGTCATTTTCGACGACCACCGGGCACTTTCCGGCCGCTCTCAAAGGCCGCGCATGGATTGATACCAATACTTTCCAGGTGCTTCATCTGGAAACAAATCTCGTCAACTGGGTTGCTGGTATGCACCTCAAGAGCGAGGCAGTCTCTATTAACTATGCTCCTGTCCAATTCCACATTCGCCCGGTGATTCTCTGGCTTCCCCAGAGCGCGGATGTCTTTCCTGAATTTGTTCCCTATTCCACGGGTTCCTCCCTCGCTTACGCGGAGAACCCCAGGAACCCTCGCTATCATGCTAGCTATACTTTCACCGATTTTAGGCTATTTTCCGCTGAATAGACCCGGGACGGAGAGACAATGAGGTGAAGTTACCCTGGTAACAACTTACCCGCCTGGCTTTTCCCCCGGTTAGGATCCAGGCAAATTGAACCGGTATGGAGGGTAAAACATGACGCACTTCAATAGCCTACGCTGTTTCTCAGGTGCGGCGCTGCTGTTTGTTGTGGCGGCGTTTCATGCTGCTACATTTTCCCCGGCTGCATACTCCCAGGCCAGCGACCATTCGCCCGCCGTGTTCGAACAAAGTCCACTCTCGGCATCTATCCTTATGGCCCGCGCCATCTCGCAGGGTCGTATTCAGCCGCCAGGATTCCATCGCTTCGGTCAGGAGCTGGGTAGTGCAGGGAGTATGCCTCCGGTTCTCGACTGCACTCCCGTTCCCTGTGCTGTGAATAACCAGCAAGCCTCGGAGGGGGGAATGCCGGTCAATGACACGCCAATTACTGGAAATCTCCTGAATTTGGATCAGCTCTTAAGCGGCGGCGCGGACTACAACTGTCCACAACTGGCCAGTTTCTATTTTTCCAGCGATGGAGGCTCAACATGGAATGTACACTGCTCCGACGTTCTCCCGGCATTTCCCGTTGGCAATGGGGGTCCCGGAGTGGCCTTCGATTTAAATAACGTCGCTTATGCCACCACCGTGAAAACTTCCACCAGCGGTACCACCGGCGTAATTGCCCTGCAAACTTCCTCTGATCGGGGGGTGACTTGGAGCGCTATTGCCGAGGCTGTGAGTAGTGCGCTGGGCGGCCTATCTGACGGCGCCTGGATGCAGATTGATAACAGTTCGACTAGTCCCCGAGCCAACTCTATCTACATCTCCACCACGCAATTCAATAAATCCGAAACCCAATCGGAGATCTGGGCGGCCCATTCGACCGACCGCGGCGCTACCTTTACGGATGTGGCCGTCTCACCAAGGTCCGTTTTGCCGAAAGTGGTTCAGTTCTCCAATTTAGCTACTGCCGCGAATGGAACAGTGTACGTCACCTGGCTCGCATGCACGGCCAATGGCCCAACGGGCAATTGCGGGGGAACCAGCGCCGAACTCTTGTTTTCCGCTTCCTCGGACGGGGGAACTACCTGGTCGAAGCAAGCCGTAATGGCCAAGACTGATCTCGCGCCTGACGCCTGCTCCTGCGCTTATTACGGCAGCCTTCCCAATACTTCCGAACCGATGAGCAACATTCCGGTGATTGCCGTTGACGATACCACTGGACCAAAAGCCCGCACGCTCTACGTTACATACTACAACTGGACTGGAACTTTTACCCAGGTGGAAGTAATTTCCTCGGCCAATGGAGGGGCCACATGGAGCGCTCCGTCACAACCCGCGCCGCCGTCCGATACTCATGATCAGTTTTTTCCCTGGATCGGGGTTAGCGATACCAGCAAGGTAGGGGTAACCTGGCTTGACCGGCGGAACGACCCCGCGAATATCAGCTATGAATCATTCTCCGGCGATTCCAGCAATGGTGTGACGTTCTCCGATGTCCAACTCGCTCCCGAGCTTTCCAATCCGTTTAACGACGGATTCGGCGGTACCTTCCTCGGTGACTTTGCGGGCAATATTTGGACGCAAAAAACCTTGTATGCCGCGTGGCCTGATACCCGATCTGGCATTAACGCCCAGAACGAAGTTGGCGGTCTACGTGTCCACTAGGGGTCTATCAAAAATTGAATACCACTTGAGAGTTATTGGTGGATGGATGCTATTTCGCGGGCGTCCCGAAGTCGGCGATTCCCACGCGAACGACCGTGTCCCGGGATTTCGCATCCGGCTTCTCCGTCCAGACCCCGTAAACCCGTCCTCCCTGCGCGGCAATGCCTGTATAGTCACCCAGGAAAATACCATCCGGATCGAAAGGCACCTTCGTCCAGGAATAATTTTGGAATGAAATGCCGGCATCCGTTGATCGCGCGAGCACGATGGTCGCCTCGCGGTCTTGCGGATCGCCGCGCCGGTCATAAAAAAGCACGTTGGGGACTCCATTGCCTTGATCCACGGCCATCCATTGGAAGAAGTGATCCGCGCCATTGTGCAAAGCATCGGAGTTTACTTTTACCGACGGGGCCCACGAACGGCCATGGTCCGTCGAAGTGGAGCTGAATACATCCACGCCACCATTGCGGTAGTCGCTCCAAACGACATACAGCCGCCCCGACTTCCGGTCCATGTCAATCACCGGAAATCCATTGGAGCGCTCCGTTCCTTGCACGTCAAACATAATGGGCGCGGTATTGATGATGTCGCGTGTCTTTGTGAAGCTCCGGCCGCCATCCCGCGAAGCGGTCATCACGATGTGATTTCCATCGCTCCATACGGCGTAAAGCGTCCCATCCGGTCCCACCACGCCGGAGAACCCCTCGTTCGCGCCATTGTCGTCGCGGGGCAGGCCGCGATGGTTGTCTATCTCGATGGGGGCCGACCAGGTCTTGCCATCATCCGTCGAGCGCGACAACAACATTTGCGAATCCGCGATCGTCCAGCGGGTCCAGCCTACATATAGAGTTCCGGCATAGCGGGAGGTGGTAACGTCTGCGACAATGTAAGGCTTATCTTCGAACGGAATCCCCGGTTGGCTGAGCTGGCTGGCGACGGTGTACTCATCGGCCTCCCAGGTTTGCCCGCCATCTAGCGAACGCCGCACAAAAATGCCGTTACGCGTGGCCCCATGCCCCCAATAGTTGGTGGTGCCCAGCTTGTCAAAGGCGATGTAACACAGAAAGGTGTGCCCTTGTTTGCCGTAGGTGACCGAAACGTCCCCGGAAATACGATAATTTTTTGACGCGGTGTTTTCCGCAATCTTCCAGTTCTTCCCCGCATCGCCGGAATAGGCGATATGCGCCGGGTCCTGGTATGCGGCGGCTACCTGTCGTGGGTCGCTGNNAAGGTTCTGTGAACCATCCAGCCGCCGGTGTGAGCGTGTGCACCTCTGCCCCCGGTGCCGTCGGCAACTCTGGCGTTCGAGTGGTCTCCTGCGTCCTTGCTGGTCCTACCGTCAGGGTGCCGAAAAGGAGTGCGGTGCACCACTTTGCCGCCCTGTAACCTGGCATGAAGTATCTCCTGTGGGTGGTTTCTTTTGGGGCCCGGCGGGGATGGAATCCCAACCCCCACATCTCAGCAGGCAATAGCAAAGCAAATATCCGGCGTAGCTCAATCGCCCAGCCTGCTCCGCGAATTCTCGCACGGATTGGCCTAGGAAGCGAAAGCCGTTCCCTGAATGAGGCTTGCCGTGATAATGCCGTCCGTGAGGCGTCCCTTGGACACACGCTGGGCAGTTGCAATACAGATTTAATCTAGGGTTTTCCCGACTTACGCCCTGCTTACTGGTTTATATCCTGTTTCGACTCCAGTTGTCTCACCAACCCATCCACATAGCTCTTCTGATTGTCTGGAGCGCCCGCAAGAGCCAGCTTCATTTCCTTGGTTGCGTCGTCAAACTTGCCCTGCGATGAGTAGATGCGGGCCAGACCCGAATGCACGAACCACATGTCGGGGTGCTTCCGAGCGTTTTCGCGGAAGATCGCGAATGCTTCTTCATTGCGCTTTTCAGCCATCAACTGGCGAGCGAAGGAATGAATCTGCAGAGGACTGGCCATATCGAGCGCTTTTTTCTGGGCTATTGCGGCTTCTTCCTTGCGAGTAAGCGCTACCAGGATATTGGATTTGGTCATCTCATTATCGTAACGATCTNNGGACTTATTTGCATATATCAGCGCCTGATCCAAGGCGACTTTTTCGGTAAGCAGATAATTTGCCGCGTCGTCCCAACTCATCCACGTGTACTGCGAAGGATTGCGAAGTTGTTTCTTCAGGCTGGCCTGTACCACCTCGTGCACATCCACCGAAACTTTGAACGGGACTGCAACCTTCTCCCACTCCATTTCAATTACGGCCGAATCCGGCTGCAGTTGGTCGAATTCGTAGGTAAGCGCGTTATGCATATCCGCGGCGTTGGGCTTCACAGTTACACGGAACGCATCTTCCGCCTGGTCGTAGGTGAAAGATCCCCAGGAAGTCGAGTTTTTCGAAAAAATAATCGTCCATTNNTCGAGCGGCTTGCCTTCAATCATGACGGGATCACTGAATGTAATCGTAGTGTTTTCATTCGCGCCAGCGCGCCAGACCTTGCCGTAGGGAACCAAGCCGCCCCATATTTTGCGGCCCTTCACCAGCGGCCGGTGATAGTCAATCGTGATATCCGTAATCCCGATTGTTTGCGAAACCTCCGCTTGCTGGCTCGGAAGTGGCAGATCAAGTACGAAGGATTGTGCCTCGCTTATACCCGACGCAGCTGCCATCATCAGGCACAATAGAAATCCTCGCAGAGCTGTTCTGAACATGGTGAAATGCCTCCCTTCAATATGCTTCATCACAATCTTGCCGAAACGAATCATAGTCCGCAGAGCCGACCCGGTCCAGGATTTCGGGCGTGGCCGAGGACTGCCGGCAAGCCGAAATTTCAGAACTGCGGAATTCGGTGCGCTTTGTCAGATTCATTGTTCACGCGTGTCTGATCTGTAATCCAGTTTACTTCCCAGGTCTTGCCGCCATCATCGAGCATTGCAGGTTTGCAGCTAGTTTATTGCGCTTTGCCGGACTCGTCTTTTACACGAGTGTCTATCGCGATCCAGTTTACTTCCCAGGTCTGGCCTCCATCATCCGAGAATGCCTGCACAAAACGACACGAATTCGAAGTGATATCCGACCATACATTTCGTACAAGAATGGATTTTCCATTAAATAGTTCTTGGTCGAAGAACTCGCCGCGCCCATTTTTGAATTCGCCGATCGAGGGTTGAGCCAGGGTGCCGTCCTTGCTGTTGGCGAAATTGAGGCTCCACTGGTGGGATTGCGGATTATATAGAAACAAAGTCAGTCCATCCAGGTGACCCGTCGAACCATCGGCATCGATTTCTTCCAGTTGGGCACGGCCATCCCAAACCTTGCGAACGACGACAGTGCCATTGATCTCGATCCACTTGTTGGAACCCGTGAGCGGGTGCTGGAGCCGCGAAATGTGAGTTTTCCAGGTACCAATGTTGAAGTCAAAGTCGTGTTGCCCATCCCGCTCCGTGCTGACGTGCTGTGCCTCTGCTTGAGACGCAGTTGGGTCTGTTTGTGGATATGCGGAAAGAGGATGCGCGAGATAGCCAAGCATGCACAGCAGAAAATAGGTCCCTATGCGCCGAATCGAGTGCATTGTTCCTCCAAATGTAGGGTTCGCCTGCTTGCTAGCGGCAGGCTCACCTCTTGCCAGAATCCCATCAAGGAATAATTCCTGGCATCCGGGTACGTTCGATAATGACGTCCCTTGTGATATTTTCAAATATCCACTTTCTATGCAATTCGTGATACCACTTTCGAAGAAGGGTGATCCGCTCTTTCGGCAGGTCTATCGTGGATTGCGGCAAGCCATTCTGTCGGGCACTTTCCGCGCCCGTGACCGCCTTCCTTCAACGCGAGACTTGGCTGAGAAACTCAGCATTTCGAGAGCGGTTGTGCTGCTCGCTTACGAGCAACTCGTTGCGGAGGGCTTCGCCGCCAGCCGCGGCGGTTCTGGAACGTATGTGTCCGAAGGATTGGCGCGCGGCAGAGCAAAAAAACTGGAAAACTCCGCCAGTCTAAAACTATCCCCCTATGGGACCGCGGCCGCCGAGGTCGCGGCAACCGTCGATTTTCCGGGCCGTCGCTCGGTTCCGCTTCGCTACGATTTTGCTTATGGGGGGCGGGGCGACGTCGAAAATTTTCCGTTCGAGATGTGGCGGCGCATCCTGCTGCGCCATGCGCGGAAAGCTCCCGTTCATCAGCTGGACTATGGGGAAGCGGCCGGGAGTTTTGCGTTGCGCGAGGCAATTTCTATCCATGTGCGCCGGTCTCGCGCAGTGCTCTGCGATCCCTCTCACGTGATAGTTGTGAACGGCTCGCAACAGGCATTGGATCTTGTTGCACGGGTATTAATAGAGCGGGGGGATCCCGTGGCCATTGAGGATCCGCAGTATCAGGGCGCAAGAGAAGTACTTCGCGCCGCGGGTGCTTGTCTGCATCCGGTGCCGGTCGATCGCGACGGTTTGAATCCCGGGCAGCTGCCGAAGGATGCGTGCGTTGCCTTCGTGACGCCTTCGCATCAGTTCCCAACCGGCGCGATTCTTCCACTTGCTCGGCGGCTGGCAGTCCTCGATTGGGCCAGGAGCAGGAATGCGGTGGTCGTTGAGGACGACTACGACGGCGAGTTCCGTTACGAAGGACAGCCACTGGAGTCTCTCCAAGGTCTCGATAATGAAGGACGCGTTATTTACATCGGAACGTTCTCACGTACGGTCTTTTCGGCGCTTCGCATCGGTTACTTGATCGCCCCCAAATCCCTGGTTCCAGCGTTCACATCGGCCAAATGGCTTTGTGATCGGCATACAGCCACGCTGGAACAAGAAACGCTCGCGGAATTCATCTCCACTGGAATGTACGAACGCCATTTACGTGGACTTCGGCGCAGAAACACAGCGCGTCGTGAGGCGCTGCTCTCCTCAATTCAAAAGTACTTGGGCGAACGTGTCGAGGTGACTGGCGATGGTTCTGGGACTCACATCGTTCTGTGGCCCAGAAAGCGCGTTTTGGAAGACACCATAGTCGCCCATGCCGCGGCTCTGGGAGTTGGTATTTATGGCATCTCCCGTTATTTCCTGACTCGGCCCTCGCGGCCGGGTCTAATGCTCGGTTACTCGCGGATGAACGAATCAAGAATTCGCGAGGGCATCCGGCTATTGGGTGAGGTGCTCTGAACCCTCGGATCGGCCCCATCGGTTCATCAATAACGATTAGGATGACGTGTCGGGTGAGCGGCCCCGGTATTTTTGGTCCACTTTNNGAAAAGGGGGATTTGCCGTGAACCAGAAGCGATTCAACGGCGAGAAGGTGCACTCGGACGTAACCCACTCGTCTGTATATCGAGCTCAACAGAAATTGTCCCACCGCCGGTTGGGTGGCCCGCCAAGCGAAAACCCTACGTTTCCAGCTGGCGTTAGATAGGCACCAATACGGCTGGGGCGATGAACTTGAGCGTTTCTCGTTGAATCAGTTACGCTCTGCCGACATGTTCAATATTGGGCAGAAATCCTGTTCCCCTAGTGTCTAAGATCGATCCTGCGTTGGATCACTGGCTGTTGATCCGATACTTAATCAATTTGACTCACCGTCTGCCCGGGTCCAGGATGCGATCGGGCCTCGCGCAAGGGCGACAGGAGCAACGGCGCTCGCGGCGGTGGGCAAAAAGAGAGGAGTGGCCGGATATGGAAGGCACATGCACTCATAGATTCGCGCGGACGGAGTTGGACAAACCCGTCGAGCTGATGTTTGCCCACGGCACGATCCAGATTGACCACCCAGAGAACAATTTGAGCGCAGGGGGCTTGATTGTGCACCGGAGCGGACTGCCCATCGGGACGACCGTTCACGTCCGAATATGTTCGGCACCGCAATTCGAAGCCGATGGCCAGGTTCGCGATTACAATGCGCGCGAAGAGGGCACAGAAATCGCATTTACCTCGCTGTCGAAGCAGAGCCGCGAGGCCCTGGACGGCCTGATCGAAGATCTCACCCGCAGAGGCCTTCCCGCCGCCTGAATTCCGCT
>PKXT01000159.1 GCA_003133505.1 Acidobacteriota bacterium | reverse complement strand
CGGATTCCGAAACCGTCCATGAAGAAGATCACCGCGGGCCAGGGCCCTGTTATGCTGCTGCCGGGAACGAAAATCGAAGCCGGACAGATTCCATCGCGGGTTTTGATCGTGACGTCAAGGTGAGGCATTGGCGACGTTCCTATGAAATATTGATTAATGGGACTTGCTGTTGCACGCCAAATAGATATGCGCTCCGCAATAGCTGAACGCTCTCATTTGGGAGGGTTGCCCGTGTAAAAGTGAGGTTATAGANNGTCCGGATTTGCGCCGCGGGTTCGGCGACGGCCGCGCAAAGAATCCAATCCCGCTCTGATGCCTGACATAACAGCCGAGGCCTCATTCACTGACGCTTTTACCGGACCACTCATACGCGCTCCGGCGTCTTCCACCATGGAAATAACACCGCTGGCAAGCTCGTCCACGCGCATCACCTGAAGCTGAAGCCGGTCACTTACATCGCCAAGCAGGTTGTCGGCTCGGACGGCTTGGACACGGACTCGCGCACTCATATCGGCTACATCTTCCATGACGCTGTTAATGCGCGCTTCCGAGTTTTCCAGAATTCGGCTGGAGCGAACCAGAATAGGGTCGAGCTTGGCTTTTAAGTCATCGGATTTGGCGGTCACGTCGGCAATCGTCTTGGTGACCAACGGCACTATGGTACGCACCTGCAGGTACATTCCAAGCAGAATGCCCATTTGGACAACGATCGCAACCGACGCTACGACAATGAATACATCTACCCAGAGTGGCATAGGGCCCTCAATATGCTTTTTGTTTTACGGCTTGGATTTTTCCCGCTGGTACGCGTCCTTGCCCGCTTCCACCGCCGCGGCAAGCGATTCCTTCTGCCGGTCAACCATATCCCGGCTTCGCTCCACAAGCTCATCGGCGCGCTCGCGCAATTCCCGTGCCTTGCGCTGGGCATACTCTCTGCTTTCGTCCGCGCGGTCCAGCAAATATTCGCGTGTCTCCTCGCCCGACTGAGGAGCAAAGAGAATTCCCAACAAAGCACCCATGCCCAGCCCCGCAAGAAAATAACTTACTTTATTTCCGCCATTGTCTGACATTTATCACCTCGCCTTGTTAAGTTAGCACACGCCCATGGCAGGCGCAATCCCGGTGCTTGACCGCGCCGCTAGTCAATTTGCGGTTTGGTATCCTAGTTCAACTATATTTTGACGCTTGGAACATGTCGCTGGTGTCGGAAATTATGGCTCCGAGCGGCCCTGGTGCAAATATTCATAAACGCGGCGGGCTTGCGCGCGAGTAGCGACCTTCGCAAGTTCATCCACGCTGTGTTCACGCAGCCGCGTCACGCTTCCAAAATGCCGCAATAGCTTCACCGCCGTGTGCTCGCCAATGCCAGGAATCTCCAGTAGCTCGGTTCGCAATTGCCGCCCGGATCGCCGCTGGCGGTGGAAAGTGACGGCGAAACGATGAGTCTCGTCGCGAATCTGCTGGATCAGGTGAAGGATGGGCGAGTGCCTATCGAGGATGCAAGGCTCATCTTCGCGCCCCAATACATAAAGAATTTCCTCCTGTTTCGCGATGCTGGCCACCGGCTGATTGATAATTTCGAGCCCTTCCAGCGCCGCCGCCGCGGCGTGTAGTTGGCCGATGCCCCCATCAATCAGGATCAGACTGGGAAGGGGCTTGTCCTCTTCCACTAACCGGCGATACCGGCGTGTTACCACTTCTTTCATGCTCGCAAAATCGTCGCGCAACAGCGCGTTATCTGGCGGTGACAATCGCGGCTGCGGATCTTCCTGTGGATGGGTATCGGCAGGTGCCGCTCCCGCAGGGGCGGCTTGTGCAGCCAAATCGCCATCCAGGATAGGGAGCGCCGCGCTCTGTAAAGCCGGAATTGGCTCTTTGCTGCCAGCCCGGCTAGTCGCCATCCCACGAATAATAAACTTCCGATAGTCCGATTTCTTCATCCTCCCGCTTTCCCAAACCACCATGGACGCGACCGTATCTGTTCCCTGCATGTGGGAGATATCGAAACTTTCGATCCGCGTGGGGACCACTGGCAGCCCTAGCGCGTTTTGCAGCGCCTCGCCAATCGCCTCGGAAGTGGGGCGCAGCACGCGAAATCGCTGCAAAAAACTGTGCTTGGCGTTCTTCTCCACCAGTTCCATGAATGCGTGTTTTGGTCCCCGCTGCGGCGCGACGATTTCCACTTTGTGTCCCGCCGACTCGGAAAATACCTCGGCTAGCACCTCGCGGTCATCCAGGTCCTGCGGTACATGGATGAATCGTGGGTAGTACGTCCCGTCGAGATAGACCTGTTTCAATAGCGATGGCAGAAACTCCGCCGGATCGAACTCGGGCAGATCTTCCCAATAAAAATCGCGCCGGTCCAGCACCCGGCCGCCGCGCAAGTGGAACAGGTTGACGGCCACCTGTGGAGGCTCCGCATACCAGGCCACCACATCCGTGTCGTCGCCAGCCGCCGCCGCAATTTTTTGGCGCTCTTCCATTTCCTCCAGGGTGCGTAATAGATCGCGATACCGCGCCGCTTCTTCAAATCGCTCCGCGCTGGACGCTTCGTCCATTCGTCCGTTCAGGCTGCGAATCAGATCGTGCCGGCGCCCTTCGAGGAATGCGCGCACATCGTGGGCCGCCTCGGTATAGCGTTCATCGGCCACCAGACCGCGCACGCACGGCCCCAGGCAGCGGTGAATGTAATACTGCAAGCAGGGGCGCGGATGTACGCGCGTCAGATCCACCGTGCAGGAGGGAACCAGGAAGTTACGGTGAATCAGGCTGACCATTCGATAAGCCAGATTGGCGGGAAAATATGGGCCAAAATATAAGGAGCCGTCTTTTCGGAGCCGCCTGGTCACGTAAACGCGCGGGTATTTTTCGAAGGCGGTGTAACGGATATAGGGATAAGTCTTATCATCGCGCAGCAGGATGTTGAATTTTGGCTTATGCTGCTTGATTAGGTTGTTTTCGAGCGCCAGCG
>PKXT01000329.1 GCA_003133505.1 Acidobacteriota bacterium | reverse complement strand
CCACGCAGGTAATTCAGGGCGAAAAGCTTTTTGATTTGGTAGTGCGGATGCAGCCGCAGTATCGCGAGACCCCCGGAGCCATTGGTAACTTGATGGTGGGTACGCCCACAGGCCAGCAAATACCCTTGCGCGAGCTGGCCGATATTCACGAAGGCAACGGAGCGTCTTTTATTTATCGCGAAAACAATTCGCGGTATGTCGGTGTGCAGTTCAGCATTACGGGACGCGACTTGCAGGGTACGGTTGAGCAGGGACAAAAGGCCGTAAATGCCGCGCTCGGCCACCTTCCCGAGGGTTATCAAGTCTCGTGGGGGGGGGAATACAGCGAATTGGTGGAAGCTCGCCGCCAGCTTGCCATCATCGGTCCGCTGGCCATCGTGCTGATTTTCCTAATCCTATTCGCGCTCTATGGCAATTTCAAATTCCCGGTGACCATTGCGCTGGGCGTGGTAATGACCGAACCGGTTGGCGCATTGATCGCGCTGAAACTTACCGGGACGCCGTTCAGCGTGTCGTCCATTCTAGGCTTGCTGGCTCTGCTGGGCGTTTCAGTGGAGACGGCCGTAATTCTGGTGTCTTACATCAATAAACTGCGCCTGGAAAACATGGGAATTCGCGCCGCCACCCGCGCCGCATCTCTTTTACGTCTGCGGCCCATTATGATGACGGCACTCGTGGCTTGTCTGGGACTACTGCCGGCCGCGCTTTCTACCGGCGTCGGCTCTGATACCCAAAAACCCTTCGCTATTGTCGTAGTCGCCGGCCTGATTTCGCGCCTTCTGCTCGGCTTCTTCGTCAATCCCGTGCTGTATGAAATGGTCGCCCGCGACGGCGACACACTCCAAGTCTGAAATCGCAACTACGATGTTTGACGTGGCATCACACTGAAGCCCTAGGATAGCTTGCGACAATATTATCGCGTGGCGCTCACTCGTGACGTAACGCAATCATCGGATTAACGCGCATGGCTTTGCGAGCCGGCAAGTAGCTGGCCACCAGTGCAACCAATACCAGCGTCCCCGCGACTCCGGCGAAGGTGAGCGGGTCTCCTGATTGGACGCCAAGCAGGGAGCTCGATAGCAAGCGGGCCAGAAAAACGGAGGCCAGCAATCCAATGGCGATCCCCGCCAAAGCCAGTTTCATCGCCTGCCCAACGATCAGACGCAGGACTTGAGAAGGCTGAGCGCCAAGGGCTATGCGTATGCCGATTTCGTGAGTCCGCTGGGAGACAGAGTAGGCTACAACTCCATAGATCCCTATAGATGCCAGAAAAATTGCCACAAAAGCAAAAACCGCTAACAGGGACATATTCAGGCGCCGCTGGGACAGGGCTTGCGAAACAAAGCCTTCCATAGTTTCCACCTCGGTGACGGCCTGGTCGCCATTAACGCTAGCAACCGTACGAGCCGCCGCGCCGGTCAAATTTGCGGGGTCACCATCCACGCGAAGAACAAAGCGCATGATGCGAGAGGGATTCTGCGCGAAGGGCAGATAAATCTGAGGCATGGATTTTTCATCCAGATCGCTGTCGTGGACATCTCCGGCCAACCCCGTGACAGTCAGCCAATCCGTCCTGGCATTGGGTTGCCAGGGACTGGAAGACTGTAGCGCATCAAGCCGGATGCGCTTACCAACGGGATTTTCATTGGGCCAATATTGCCTTGCCAGGGATTCGCTAATGGCGGCTACGCCAGGCGCGCCAGAATTATCGGCTTCGGCAAAATAGCGACCAGCCTTTAATGGAATGTCCATAGTTTGAAAATAGCCGGGGTCAATGACCCGGTATTGCGATGTAAACTCCTCGCCTTTTTGGGGCGCCGGGCGGCCTTCGATGGAAAAATCCGTGAAGTCCCCCCAGCCTGTCAGCGGAAGGAAATTAATAGCACTAACGGAACGCACCCCCGGAAGAGCCGCCAGCCTGTCGCGAGCCTGCTGCACAAAAGAAACCAATTCCTGTTCTGACGCATATTTCGCCGCTGGCATCCATACCTGCATGGTCAATAAATTCTCCGGACGGAAGCCAACATCCTGGTTCAGCAGGCGAACAAAGTTCTCAATCAATAATCCCGCACCCACCAGGAGCACCAGCGCAAGCGCGGTTTCGGAAATTACCAATGCACTGCGCACCGCACGGCCATGACGGACGGTGCTTCCGCGTCCTCCTTCCTTCATGCATTCACTCAGGTCCGTGCGGGAATTTTGGAGCGCTGGCGCCAGCCCAAAGATAATTCCCGTAGCTACGGCGATGCCCAGTGTGAACAGCAAAACAGGGATGTTTATGCGGATCCATTCGAGATGAGGAATCTCCCCGTATCCGCCGGCGCGCGGCAGAACCGTCAGCAGCAGGCGCAGCCCGCCCACCGCCACGGCGGCTCCCGCTACCCCCCCCAATAATCCCAGCATCAAGCTCTCGGTAAGAAACTGGCGAAAGAGCCGCATGCGGCCGGCGCCCAATGCGGCGCGCACGGCCACTTCGCGCTGGCGTGTGGCGGCTCGCGCGAGCAATAAATTGGCGACGTTAGCGCAAGCAATTAGCAATACGAATCCTACGGCGCACATCAGCGTCAGCAGCGCCGGGCGCAGTTTATGGGTCAGTTCATCGTGCATCCCCGTCACGCGAATGCCCAATCCCTGATCTTCGTCGGGATATTGTTGTTGTTCGCGGCTAAGCAAGGTTGACATTTCCGCCTGGGCTTGGGCGATGGAAACTCCTGGGCTCAGGCGGCCCAAAACGACCAGGGAGTGGGCATCGCGCCTCAACTGGGCGGTATTCCAGGCGGAAGGCAGCCAAACCTGATAATCGCGGCTTGTTCCGTAAAGTGAAAAATCGGCAGACAGCACTCCCACGATCGTATAAGGCTTCTGATCGATTGTAAGGCTGCGCCCGAGAACCGCTGGATCACCGCCGAAGCGGCGCATCCAGAGGCTATGACTCAGAATGGCTACCTGATCGCGCCCGGGAACGCTCTCGCTGGGAAGAAACGCCCGCCCCAGTAAAGGCGAGACTCCAAGCACGTCAAAGAAATTTGTAGTTACGGACATGCCCCAGACCTGCTCGGGCTCGGTTCCTCCACTAAGATTATAAAACCATGTGCGTAATGCCCCCAGAGACTCAAACGAATGCGCTTGCTGGCGCCAATCTAACAGTTCAGCGGGGGCTACAACTCCACGGGTTACTTGCCGGTTAGGATCAGTCTCCCATATCAAAACCAGCCTTTTCGCATGGGGAAACGGGAGCGGCTGGAGCAGCACCGCATGCACAAAGCTGAAAATCGCAGAATTCGCGCCGATGCCTAAGGCCAACGTAAGTACAGCAATTGCCATGAAACCGGGGCTTTTCCTTAGCACCCTCCAGCCATATCGGATATCCTCCAGAAACTTGCCCATCCATCTCCCCTATTTCTGGTCTCACCCTACTTGTTTATGCGCTAATCCGGTCTGGCATCTATTTCCTGAAGCACGGTAATCCGTTCCGAAAAGCGCGTGGTTTCTTCGATGATCCTTCCGTCAAATAAATGTATGGTGCGGTCAGCCAGGCCGGCAAAGCGGGGATCATGGGTTACCATGCAGATTGTGGCGCTTTCATGATGGAGTTGCTGAAGCAGCTCCATGACCGCTTCACTATTTTTGGAATCCAGATTGNNCTGCTGCTGCCCGCCGGAAAGCTGTGAGGGATAGTGTTTCATTCGATGCGCCATGCCAACGCGTTCAAGCACCTGCTGAACGCGCGGTTTTCTTTCCGCGCCGGAAATGTTGCGATAGGTGAGCGGCANNTTCCTTCCGAGGGTGAATCCAGCAATCCCAAAATTGAAAGCAGAGTGGACTTGCCGCAACCTGAAGGGCCGGCAATTGCCAAGAATTCTCCTTGGCCAATTTGCAGATGCACGCCATCTAGAGCATGAGTTTCCACTTCATCCGCGAGAAATATCTTTGTTACGCCTTCCATTCGAATCAGAGGAGGCGAATTGGTGTTCATAGTCGCTCCACTTTCCTGACTGTCGCTCATCCGATATCCCGCGGGCGGCATCCTAGTTCAAGCGGACATGATCGTAATTATCCCATGCTGACATATCCGACAGCACGACATGGTCACCCTCTTGTAAGCCGCTCAGGATTTCGATGGAGCTTACGGAAGCCCGTCCCAGTTTGACGGCCACGCGCGCCGCCTCCAGCCCGTCAGGGCTAAGCTTAAAAAGGCTCATGGTACTTTCCGGCTCGGCGTGTACTGGCCGTCCCACATACAAAACGTCCGACAGCCGCTCAATTTCAATTGTCCCTTCCACACTAAGGTCCGGACGCGCTCCGGCCGGAAGCGCGCCATCGAGGGCGGCATCCACGGTCACCGTCCCATTTTGTACGGACGGGTCAATGCGTGTAACGTGGGCGGGAATTACGCCGTTGTGGGTATCGATGTCAGCTTTCTGGCCAATCGAAATGTCCTTGGCCTGCGTTTCGGCGATTTTCAATTCAGCCTTAAGCTCAGTTGGCTGGGCCACGCGGGCCAGCACCGTGCCTGGCGTCACCTGCTGCCCAACCTCCACGAGCACTTCCTGCAACACGCCATCGATTCCCGGCTGCACCCTCAATTTTTCGACCTGTGAATGTTTAAGCGCGGCGAGGGCCCGAGCTTCTTCAATTTTGTTTTGCGGGACAGCCAATTGTTCACTGATGGAATTGGCGAAAGTATCTACTTCCTTTTTGGCAAAATCATTTTGCTTGCCAAGCTCCTCAGCTTTCACTTGCGAGGTCCTCAGGACCATCTCCGCCGCTAAGCCCAGATCGAAAAGTTTCTGATTGGTTTGCCGCTCTATTTCAGCCTGACGATAATCAGATTGCGCTTGACCCGCCTTGGCCCGGCGGTCCATCAATTGATTTTCCAGGATGGCCTTTAAATTATGGTAATCGGCTTGCGCATTTTTTACTTCAAATTCGGCGTTTTGGGCATCCTGCTCTAGAACAGGATTGCTAAGTATGAGGATCGTAGTGCCGGCTTTCACGCTAGATCCAGGCAACAATACACGCTGCTCCACTCGGCCATCCGTGGCCGCCGGAATTACTCGGACGTTTTCCGGCACGAGCGTGCCGGGGCCGTGTACATCTCGCAGCATCGGGCCGCGCTTGACCACGCCGGTGTAAATCGTGGACTTGTTGACTGTGGGGGCGGCAGGCCGCAGCCGGGAAAGCGCCGCGGTTATTCCCATCACCACGACGATGCCCGCAGCGATGTATGCAATCCGCCTATTGCGGCGAGTGCGTTTCAAATCTGGACGAGCGATATCCATGGAACCCCTTGGCCCATACGTGGGCAACTATACTACCCCTAGGGGCAATTTCTCGCGGGCGGAAATCTCGTGTCCCACTGTACGCCATCCTTATAGGGGGTGCCCAAGTCTGGGGGGGGGAAACGATTCGCTTCGGCAAACTTCGACTTGATCGAGAGTTTTAATGTACTCTGAAAAAAGGCGATCTGTAGCTATCCTTATGAGAAATAACGAATCATCTTCCATTCTACGCCAGCGCTTGCAGCAAACCCTTGTAAAGGGGTTTTCGCACGCCTATGCGCGTGTTGGCGTTGATCCCGAGCGCTATTTACGGCATGTCCAGAATCGGCACGGACTCGCCATACGCTCCTTCGCTGATATGAGCCGCGTTCCCCTGGGTCGAATCGATCCCATCGCCGATGGTGCGATCAAGGCCTCAATGAGAATCGCGGGATTGGAAGGCGCGGGGTTCGGGATGGGCGGTTTTGTCCTGCTCGGGCCCGATATGGGCGCGCTTGCGGTCATTGTCGTGAGAATGTTGCAGAAGCTCAGTTTGCTTCACGGCTTCGAATATTCCTCGGAAGAGCAGTCCGCGCTGCTATGGCTAGCGGCGGCCAGCGCCGCCGGAGTGGACTTGGGCCGCGATTTTATCGAGAAACAGGCTATTGAACGTATTGTCCCGCGCATCATTGAGCGAATGGCAGCGAGAATGAGCGCCGAAATGGTGGAGCAGTGGGCTTCGCGTATTGTGCCCGTGGTGAGCGGCGCGCTTGGCGCGGCATTGAATTACTACTTTGTGCGCCAGTGGGGGCATCGCGCGAAAGAGCATTTCCGCCAACGCCATATTGCGGCCAGTACTATCGATTATCGGAGCGGCGCCAGGGAAAGTTATCGGCGCCCGTACGCCTGACGGGCCACGATGCTGGTGCATCGTGCATTCTACGCTGTCGTTTTTTTCCCGCTCCCCAATCACCCGCTTCCGCTTGATTCCCCAACATTCTCTTTCTGGCCGAGGCTGCCGTGGCGCTGATGCGAGACGCGTTACTGGCGGCATCGCAGAGCGTATGGCTGCGCGAACGAGCGCCACGCCTGGGATTTGTGCGCCGAACCGTCACGCGCTTTATGCCCGGCGAAACCCTCGACGATGCGATTGCCGCATCCAGACGATTGCAAACTCAGGGAATACGTACGGTCTTCACGCAACTGGGCGAAAATGTCACCAGTTCTGCGGAGGCCCGCACGGTCACAGAACACTATATTGGGGCGTTGGAGCGTATCCGCCGCGAGCAGTTGCCTGCGGAGATTTCCCTCAAGCTCACTCACCTTGGGCTTGATGTGGGCACGGAAATTTGCTACGCGAACCTGCGAGAAATCCTTGAAATGTCCGGTGCCATTACCGTGTGGCTGGACATGGAGGGCAGCGTATACGTGGATGCGACGCTGGACATGTACCGCCGGGTACGCTCTATTTCACCCCGTGTGGGAGTTTGCGTACAGGCGTATCTATATCGCACCGCTAAGGACCTCGACACCTTGTTGCCAATGGGCGCCGCCATTCGCTTGGTGAAGGGTGCTTACAATGAGCCAGCAGAGATCGCCTATCCGCGCAAAATTGATGTGGACGAAAACTACTTCGCCCTGGCCCAGCGGCTGCTGAGCTCCGAAGCAAGAGCGGCGGGCGTACGTACTGCGATAGCTACCCACGACAAACGATTGATCGCCCGCATCGTTACTTTCGTGGAAAACAGTTTGGTGGAAAGCGATCAGGGCCAGATCGGTACGGCGAAACCCAATGAATTATCCCGAGACACGGTGGAATTCCAGATGCTCTTCGGCATTCAACGCGAAGAACAATTGCGCCTGGCACGGGAGGGATGGCGTTCCGCGGTTCTCATCGCATACGGCAGCTACTGGTTCCCCTGGCTCATGCGGCGGCTGGCGGAACGGCCGGCNNCATGATATTCATGCTGCGCAATTTTTTCGCCCGCTAAACCAAAGGGCAGCACCAATAGCATGTTTTCCTGTCAATACGGCTGCGCGCGAGCGCAATCTATGGATGGCCAGCGGGTTGAAACCTGGTGGGCGGATTTTCCGTTTTATTTATATATCTCGAGATGCTATAAGATTCCGGGGGAATTCCGGGACAGTTTCAAAATTTCTTACAGTCTTAGTGAGTTTTGGCATCAAATAACCTTGGAGGTCTTATGAAGCTTTCAACTCGCTCAATAGCGCTGGCGCTCCTGACTTTCGGCGGCCTCGCTTCGGTGGTTGCGGCGCGCCCCCAGCAAGCCGTCCAACCGGCAGACACGGTATCCGTTCGCACACTGGTGACGATCACCTCGAAGAAAGGCGCTGAACCAGTAAATGTCACTCCCCGGGACCTCCTGGTGCAGCAAAATAAAACGCGATTGCGGGTAACCTCGGTGACACTGGCCACCGGCGAAAATGGCGGAATGCAACTGGCGATTGTGATTGACGACGGCGCTACCAGTTCTTTGAACAACCAGCTCCCGGACATTGCTCATTTTGTTCGGGACCAGGAACCCGGAGTCAAAGTTGGCGTGTTTTATGCTCGTAATGGCACGGTGCAGGTAAGGCAGGATTTCACGCCCGACCACAATCTGGCCGCAAAATCTTTAAGAATCCCTCTGGGACAAGGGGGCGCCTCCAGCAGCGTTTATTTGTCGGTGATGGACTTGATGAAGCGCTGGCCGGCTACCCAGGATCGCCAGGAACTGGTTTTGTTTGCGGATGGGATTGACAGGTTCCGCCGTGGCCCGTTGAGTCCTGACATTGAAACCACCTACGAAATGGCTCAGAAACAAGGGATCATAGTGCAGAGCATATTCGTTAATGTCGTTGGCGGAAGGCGGGGTTTCGGCAGCATGCGTCTTGGCGTTGGCCAAAACAATCTTTCGCAGGTAACGGTGCAGAGCGGCGGATTTCTATACAGCCAGGGATTTCAGACGCCCGTAGACATGACGCCTTTCCTGAACCAGCTTGAAGACGTGCTGCGCAGCCAGTATTGGATCTCCTATATGGCCCACGCGAAAAACAAGCCGTCTCTGGAGACAATAAAATTCAGCACGGAAATGCCGGGCGTGAAAATATATGCTCCCGCGCAGGTGCTGATTCCCGCGGTAAACCAATAGCGCCCCGCTCGCTAGGCCGCCATGCGGTCAATTTTGGCGGCCATGATGAAATCGCTTTCGGTCAGGCCGTCGATTTTATGGGTCCACAGCGTGACCGTCGCCTGGCCCCATGTGAGGAAAATATCGGGGTGGTGACCTTGCTCTTCCGCCAGTGCGCCGACTTTGTTGGCGAAATCGAGGGCCGCGCGGAAATCGGGAAATTTAAATTCGCGGGTGATGTGATGCCCATTCACCACGCGCCAATCAGGCGTGTGGCGCGAATATTCTTCTAATTCCTTCCCAACAAGAGGGGGAATTCCGCCCTTGCAGGGGAAACAAGTTTTGCTGGCCAAATCAGTCATCGTTCATCCTCTATCGCCGAATCGAATCTTCATATAGCGTCAGGCTTAGGGAGCCGACGCCAATTCCCTTATGGGACACCACCTGACCGTTATTCGCGGGAATGCCGGGCATTGACGCGGCTGGTCACGTACTCTTCCACGTAATTTTCAAATGTCCTTTCAAGTTTCTTTATGGCGGATCCGCTGGCGATGCGGTGTCCGGCGATTTCGCTCACCGCCAGCAGGTTGCGATTTGTCGAGGAAAGAAAAACCTCGTCCGCGCCAAAAAGATCGGCCGGGTATAGAACGCGCTCCTCAGGCGGGAAGCCGGCACTGCTCGCAATTCCCAGCAGCACGTCTCGTGTGACTCCCTGCAGGCAGCCCGATGAAAGGGGAGGCGTGAGCAGCCGGCCATCTTTCACGCAGAAAATATTCGCAGCGGTACATTCAGCAACTTCGCCGCGTTCATTTAAGAGCACCACTTCGTCATAGCCTTGCTCCTGGGCTTCGTGCAGGCACCAGACGTTTAACAGCCATGAGGTGACTTTCACCCCCGCCAGCGGCGACGCGGCATGGCGGCCATTCTCGCGGAGAGCAAGGCGCGATGGTTCGTGATAATGCGGCAGCCCCGCTGTATACACCAGCAAATCCGCCTCTGGGAACGGCTCATCGCTGCGCCACATTCCCGCGCCATTGTAGATGGCATAAATTCGCGCAGCCGATTCGGGCGCGTCATTGATGCGAGCAAGTTCGCATACTTCGTGCAGGACGGTGTCGGCATCGAAGGGCAGCGGGCAATGAGTGCGTTCCGCGTCGTGCAGCAGGCGCCGCCAATGGCGCTCAAAAGCGAACGGCTCTCCGCGGGTAATATGCATGGTTGTGAATAGCCCCCAGCCGTTAAACAGGCCTGCCTGGCCGGGCGACAGCCGTACGTCTTCGAGGGGCAAAAGGCGATGATTGTGGAAGACCC
>PKXT01000142.1 GCA_003133505.1 Acidobacteriota bacterium | reverse complement strand
GTATTCCTCAACGATAAGGGCATTCCGAGTTTCCTTGTGGCTTGGTGGGGTTCGCGTGCGCATGGAGGGGCGCGAAAACATCCCCATGGGGGCGTGCATTTTCGCGGCAAATCACGTCAGCAATCTGGATCCGCCGGCGGTCTCCTCGATTGTTGGGCGGCAAGTGACTGTGATGGCCAAAGAGGAAGTGATACGGCTGCCAATCGTCGGCCGGGCTCTANNATGATTTCCGTCAGCCGGCGCGACAAAGCTTCGGCTGCCGCAAGCGTGGAAAAAGCGCTGGGATATCTGCATGAGGGGCGGTCGTTCCTAGTTTTTCCTGAAGGCACCCGAAGTCCGGACGGACGCCTACGCGAATTCAGGAAGGGGATTTTTGTCCTGGCGATTCGCGCCGGCGTGCCTTTAGTGCCCGTTTCAATTGTTGGCAGCCAACTCCGCCAGCGGAAGGGCGAATGGAAAATTCATCCCGGAGAAATTATCGTGCGATTTGGTCTTCCGGTGGATTCACGCCGATACTGCCTGGCGGAAAAGCAGATTCTGATTGACGAAGTTCATTCCCGCGTGGTAGAGGGATTGCCGCCCCAGCAGCAACCATCTCCTTAACTAAGGTGCCCCTCGCAGCGAGCCACCCGAACCTGGAGATCGGTCACCTTGGATCTAACGCGGTGGTGCCAGGAGCGCTTTCTGATGGCGCGCCGGCGTTAGCGTCTTTCCCGCGAGGGAGCAAGTCGTCGACGTCTGCCCGAAGTTTTCTTACTTTCTTGATTAGCTCGGGAAGGTAGTTCCACGCTTTGACGTTTTTTCGCCATTGCCGGTTATCCACGGCGGGACCGCCAGAAAGGAAAGAGCCAGCAGGAGCGTTGCTGCTTAGACCTGTTCCAGCGGTGAGGGTGGACCCATCGCCTATCTTTACATGGTCAACCACGCCAACTTTTCCAGCCAGAATGCAGTTCTTGCCAATCTTTACTGAACCGCCTAGCCCTACCTGGGCGCAGAGCACGGTGTTTTCACCTATGTGGCAGGAGTGGCCGATGTGCACAAGACTGTCAA
This sequence comes from Acidobacteriota bacterium, assembly GCA_003133505.1. Classification (GTDB taxonomy): domain Bacteria; phylum Acidobacteriota; class Terriglobia; order Acidiferrales; family UBA7541; genus PALSA-278. The sequence goes on along the minus strand of PKXT01000142.1, from coordinate 2,459 downwards.
TTTTACATCCACTGTCCACGCGAGTTTCGCCAGTGGTCGGGCGGTCAATGCTGCTATTGGCTTGAATTTCCACGTCGTCGCCGATGATTACATGGCCAGTAGGCTGTAGTTTCTCGTATCCTCCTCCGGGCCGGGGTGCGAATGCAAATCCGTCGGCACCAACCACAACGCCGTTTTGCAGGAGGACGCGATTGCCCAGCCGGCATTTCTCTCGAACGGAAACGTGCGAATGTGCAAAGAAATCATCGCCAATCCGCGCATTGGAAAATATGGAAACGAAGCTGTGCAAAACGGCGTGCGCGCCGATGATTGTGTCATCACCCACGCTGCACCACGGGCCAATATGAGCCCCTGCTCCAATCCGAGCTGTGCTGGCAATGATGGCTGTGGGATGTATTCCAGGCCCATATTTGGGCGGCGGGGCCAGAATGGTAATGGCGCCCGCGAAATGAACATAGGGCGTGGTGGAACGCAAGATCGCAGCGCCGGCTGGCGCTGTTTCACTCGCCGCCATGATAATCGCGGAAGCGTGAGTTTGCTGCAGAGCGTCGCGAAAACGAGTGTCCGAAAAGAAGGTAAGGTCGCCAGATTGAGCTTCTTTGATTCCAGCAATGCCTGTGATCTCAAGATTAGGATCGCCCTCGAAAGGACATTCCAGCTTTGCAGCAAGTTCATTAAGCTTCATGGACATGCTCTCCGTGATTTATTGGTTAGAAACGCGTGCGAAGTCCGGTCACCGATGCGACTCTGTCAAAATGCATCTACTGCCAATGTACCTCACATAGCTCAAAACATTACCTGAGGCCCCATAGGAGTAGAAGCGGAAGCCGGCATTACACAGGATGGCTAATGCTCCGGCTTGTCGAACAGCGTTTGTTGGATGGCGGACGGATCCCGCGCAATGGTTGTCGCCGCCAAACGGCGGGGACGCGTTGCGCCTACCACCCCCAGAACTATCAAACCGGCCAGGGCCGAACGGGGCACAAATATGCGATGGCAGTTACCGGAAAAGTCAGGGGGGACCACTTGCAGTCCATTGTCGAGCATATCCAGCAGATCATTGGTCAGGATGCCTTCCTGCGTCTCCCCGTCGCGAAAAGTCATTCGCACCCACAAACCGGGCAACTTGGGACGGCTAAGAAATGTGTTGCGGACGGGATCCACCGGCTCGGTAAAATTGCCGACAAAATATACTTTCTGGATGGCTCCCAATTCAATCAACAGGTGCGCGCCTTGGGGTGTCAGCAAATCAATTGATTCGGCGCAGGACAATTCCTGGGGAATAAGATATCCAGTAAGAGAGCGGCCATCCATCTGTTTGATGATCGCCATCTTTCGGGATTTTCCGGGATGGAAATTCTTCATCAAGTCCGCCATGGAGCGTTGCAGTTCGGCTGCAATTATGATATTCTTTGCGGAATAAACTGTCAAGTGATTGTTNNAATGAGTTAAGTACTGGAGCGACCCACTCGTTGACCGAGAAAAGGCAGATTTTAAGATCCGCCTGGGTTATCTCGGTTTTCACTGTCGCCAGCCGTATTTGCGGCTATCTGCGCGACCAGCGTATAACACTTCTGCTGGGAACGTCCGGGATCGCAGATTCTTTTATTCTGGCATTTCGCATCCCAAATCTTTTGCGCCGCTTGATCGGAGAAGGCTCGCTAGCGGCCTGCTTTATTCCGGTGTTTTCCGGATATCTGAGGCATAAGACCAAGGAAGAGGCATGGACCTTCGCCAACCGCATTTTCTGGACGGCCGCTGTAGTCCTGGCGGGGGTTGCGTTATTGGGATCGGTCTTTTCGCGGCAGGTAATCTATCTATTTACGATTTTCGGCGGATCAAACGGCCAGTGGGATCAGGCTGTATTTCTGAACCGCATCATGTTTCCATATGCATTCCTTATCGGCATGGCCGCCTTGGCAATGGCCATCCTGAATTCGCTGAACGTATTCGGCCTGCCCGCATCCACGTCGGTCCTGTTCAATTTATCGGTAATTCTTTTTTCGTTCGCCGCCATTTACCGCCCGGTGATGAAGTGGGCGCCGGAGCACTATCGCAATCCGGCGGTAGCTCTCGCGGCGGGTGTGCTGGTGGGCGGCGCGCTCCAGGTGCTTGTCCAGATACCGGCCATGTACCGGCGGGGGATGCGGTTCACCTTCGACCTGTCATTCACCGACCCCGGCGTGCGCCGGGTGGCAGTATTGATGGTCCCGGGACTTGTGGGTGTAGGTATTGCGCAGATTAATTTTTTTGTGGATACGATTTTCGCAACGTCCGCGCGGATGCCGAGCGGCAGCATAACAGCGCTATATGTGGCGGACCGGGTGATGGAGCTGGTGCTGGGCAGTTATGCGATTGCTGTGGCCACCGCGATATTGCCGCTGATGTCGCGTCAGGCTTCGGCGAATGATCTGCAGGGATTGAAGGAGACTTTGGCTTTTGCTGTGCGCATCGTTTCC
>PKXT01000340.1 GCA_003133505.1 Acidobacteriota bacterium | reverse complement strand
CGCCGCGTCATTCTCGCGATTGGGGTTTCCGGTACTTTCGGATGACGTAGCGGTGCTAGACCAAAAAGACACCAAGCAAGGTGATCTCGGCCACGAATATGTCGTTCAACCTGGCTATCAGCGGATTTGTTTGACGCAGGAAGCTGCCCAATCTTTTTACGGCGCTCGTGACGCGCTCCCCACCATCACTCCGAATTGGGAAAAACGCGCCCTCGATCTTGGCCATGCGGACGCTCCCTTTGAAACCCGTCCGCTGCCGCTAGGAGCGATCTATCTCCTGGGCGAACGCCTCGCCACTCGATCAACAATCGAAATTGAGCCACTGTCGTCGCGAGAAAGCCTCCCCGAACTCCTTGCCCATACCTACGTACAATATTTTTTGACGCCTCATCAGCGGGGCGCCGAATTTCCCGCCACAGCGCGCCTCGCCGCGCGAGTGCCGGTGCGGCGGATTCATCGCCCCGACGGAACTGGGCACATGGCGGACACGTGCCACCGTCTTGCTGAAGATTTCGCCGAAATCCTTGCCCCGAAATCGCTGGATCGTTAGCTTCGATTATTCCCCGTCAAAACTCGCCGCCATGCATGAACGCATCCGTCGAGTTATCCGAGCCGCGTTGCGGCTGCACCTCCAGTGCGCCACAATATCGCCGGACTAAATTACGCGCATGATACCGCATCCCGCTTCTCCCCCTATCACCGCCGAAATGCAGTTCCTACTGCTTTGTTCGCGCAAGGACACAACTGGCGAGCAGGCTGAGCGCATTTTCGCGCTTGCCGGGCAACCGCTCGATTGGCAGGCTATCGTCACCGCGGCTGGAGATCATCACACCAGTCAATTGGTTAGCTGGCATGTGGAGCACATTTGCCCGCAGGCCATGCCCCCGGTCTGGAATCAATATCTTCGCAACGAATTTCAGCGCATTCTCCGCCGCAACCTGATGCTCTCGGCCGAGCTTCTACGCCTGCTGGACGCGTTTCAATCCGCCGGCGTGCTCGCAATTCCCTACAAAGGCCCCGGGCTTACGGCTCTCGCTTACGGAAATTTGGCGCTGCGGGAATTTGGCGACTTGGATCTATTGATTGCGCACGACGACATTCACCGGGCGATTCAGGCCGTGCTCGACCTCGGTTATCAAACTCATGCGCGAGTCACCGGCCACAAACGCTCCGGCGAACCGGTTCCTGGCCAGTATCTATTTTGGCGCGACCACGATCGCTATCTCGTCGAGCTGCACACCGAGCGCACTCTTCGCTACTTTCCGAAGGTTCTGCCTGTTGCAAAATTACAGCAGCGGCTTCAGCGCGTTTCTGTGGGCGGACGCGATGTTTTCACGCTGGGCATAGACGACCTTCTGNNATTTTCTTTGCGTTCACGGCTCAAAGCATTTTTGGAACCGCTTGCAGTGGATCGCCGATATTGCCGAGTTGGTTGATGGAGGGTTCATTCCCGATCTCGGTCCGGCGCTGGCGCGCGGAGATGAGTTGGGCAGCCGGCGCATGTTGCTGTTGGGCCTGCGGCTAGCCGATGAAATATTGGGAGCCAAAATCCCGGAAACAATTCGCCAGGAATATCACCGCGATCCGGCGATCAACTCCATGTCCGCGCAAGTACGCGAAATTATCTTTGCCGAACGCGTCATGCTGCCCGGAATCGCCCAGCGCATGAAATTTCGCATGAAGATGACTGGCAGCGTTACTCAGGGGTTGCGCTACGGCTTCCGTCTGGCCACCGCCCCCACCGAGGAAGATTGGCTGGGTACCAAGCTTCCTCGCGTGCTCACGCCTCTATACGCGCTGCTCCGGCCGTTCCGGCTGCTGGGAAAATATGGGGCCGGGCTGAAACAGCGAGTCGCACCGGATTTAGCGCCGTTCGTCCCTACACCTGACGATATCGCCCGCAGAATGCTCGAGCTGGCGGATTTTACTTCGAACGATGTCCTCTATGATCTGGGTTGCGGCGACGGCCAGATTGTGGTGACAGCGGCCAGGGAATTCGGCGCTCGCTGCGTTGGAGTGGACGTGGACCCGCAGCGCATTGCCGAAGCCCGTGCCCATGCGCGTTCCGCAGGGGTCGAGCATTTGGTCACGCTGATCCATGACGACGTGCGCCACGTGGACCTTAGCCCAGCCACCGTCGTTACGCTCTATCTAACCATTCCCGGCAATGCCAAACTCTGGACGCAACTCAACCAGCAATTGCGGCCCGGGGCGCGCATTGTCAGCCGCGATTCCGACATGCCCGGATGGCACGAGGATAAGCTCGTCGAAATGGACACCCCCGACCGAATGCACACCACCCTCCATCTTTGGCACATCGGGGCAATCTCTCCAGCCGCCCGACCTTCATGATTTGGCGGAAGACCTCCGGGCCGGGTGAGAGATTGGAAGGAGTATGAGCAACAAAATCTATCGAACTGCTCTGCTCGTGGGATTCATTGCGATTACGGGCCTCAGTACGCCGGCGGAGAAAGTTGTTCAACCATGCCAGCCGCCCATTAGCTTACGCGCCGCTCTTTACGAAAAATTTCCCGGTTGGCACGTCGTCACACTACGCGATCTGAAAACTGCCGACAAAGAACTTATGGACAAAATCACACGGAGGCGAGTGCCCGGGAATTAGCCTGGGCCACTTTGGCGGGACCAAGACAGTCAGATCCGCCATCACCCTGATCCAAGACCGGGGCCTTCGCCTATACCAAACCTTGGTAGTCGCAAGCCGTTCTGGGACGCGATTCACCATTCACCTATTGGATCCACCCGACCTCACAACAACTGTCAGCGTGGTATACAAAGTGCCTCCCGGGACTTACGTAAGTGCCGAAGGGAATTTGAGCGCTTACTCTAGCGGTAATGCTATAGCATACGAGACTATTGAGACGGGAATAATTATTTATTACTGGAAAAATGGCCACTACCATTCTATTCAGACATCTGAATGAGCGCTTCCCTTAATCGCACAGAATAGAAGAAACCAACTGGTAGGTCCTCTCGCTACTTGAGCGATGTCGTTCTTAACGGCAATATTATCAGCTTAATTCGTTTTCACGACTTGCATTATTTCTCGCGCGCGGGAAAAATACGCCGGTGGAGATTTCGCTGCGAAAACCATTTCCGCGCCTGATCGCCCTGCTGATTTCGTTGCCGGTGGCGGGAGTAATTTTTTTTGCCGCGGGAAAAATTGGTGTGGCCGACGCGCTCAATCGCTCCGCCGATCCCCTCAACTGGCTTCGCGCCGCGCAAATCGAACCTGGGTACGGGGAATACTGGCGCCACCTGGGGCGTTACCGCCAATACGACCTCGATAACGCTGATCCCATTCTCGCCGCTGAGTATTACGACAAAGCTGTGCGCGCCGATCCCCGCTCCAGCCGGTATTGGATGGACATCGCCATCAGCTACGAACAGAACAACCAGCCCGCGATGGCCAATCAGGCTTATCAGCAGGCGCTGGCCTATTACCCAATTTCCGCGGAAGTAAAATGGAACTACGGCAATTTTCTCCTGCGCCGCCAGCAAATTTCCGCCGGGATTGCTCAGCTTCACCAGGCGATTGTGATTGACACGAAGCTGCGCCCGCTGGCCATTTCGCGCTGCTGGCAATCGGATCCCGACGTCAATGTGCTGCTCGATTCCCTCTTGCCCGCCCAGCCGGATGCCTATTTGGACGCCCTCGATTTCATGGCGGCCACCCGCAACCTGCCGGCGGGACTAAAAATCTGGGACCGCTTATTGGCCCTGAAACAGCCATTCCCGATGGACTCCACGTTCTCATTTTTTGACGCCATGATTCAGGCCGGCCAGACCGATGAGGGACGCCGCATGTGGCGACAGGCCTATGACGCCAACGGCCTGCCCTATGACACGCCCCCGGACCATTCAGCGATTTGGAATGGGGGCTTCGAACATGACTTGCTAAACGGCGGCTTTGGTTGGCGTATCTTCGGTATTACGGGCGTGTTGGTGCAGCCGGATACGACAATTTTTCATACGGGCAAACGGTCCATGCGCGTTGATTTCGGAGGCGGCGTAAACGCCGATTTCTTTCATCTCTTCCAGTTTGTCGCCGTACAGCCTAACCAGAAATATCACTTTCGCGGGTGGCTCCGGACGCACAACATCACCACCGATAGCGGCGTGCGNNCCCAGCGTCACCGGCACCACCCCATGGACACGCGTGGAAGCCGATATTGAAACAGGTCCCTCGACTCATGCTCTCGTGTTGCAGGTGCGCCGTTTGCCCAGCCGGGCGTTTGAGAGCCGTATTGATGGCACGGCGTGGGTGGATGATGTTTCGCTTGTCCCTGTGGCGGGGAGTTCACTATCCGCCGCTAGCAGTGACAATACTGGCGAGGAATCCCGATAATGAAGCTGGTCCGTATTGGCATTTGCGTGGCAATGGCCTTCGCTGTCCTGCTTCATGGGGCGGTGGAAGGCTGGTCCGAATCCATATTTGAAATTGGCGCTGCTGTGCTGTTGCTGGTCTGGGCGTTCCACATTTTTCGGGAACCGGATCTGACGCTGCGATGGAGTCCGCTCAATTGGCCGCTGTTGGGGCTTTTGCTTTGGGGTCTTGTGCAGTTGCTGGCCGGCTGGACGGCATATCCCTACCTCACGCGAGTGGAACTGCTGCGCTGGACGGCTTACTTTATCTATTTCTTTCTCGCCGCGCAGGTCTTTCGTGAAAAGCGCGATATCAAGATGCTCGTGTGGTTTCTGATCCTGCTGGGATTCTTTATCGGCCTTTTCGGCATCGTCCAGCACTTCACGTTCAACGGCAAACTCTACTGGATTCGTAAGATTACCGGTGGAGGCATTCCCTTCGGCCCCTTCGTCAACCGCAATCATTTCGCCGGTTTTATGGAGTTGACCGTTCCGCTCGGGCTGGGTCTGCTGGCCACCAAGGGAGTTCGAAAAGAGCTGGTTCCTCTCACCGCGCTCTTTACGGTTGTGCAAATCGGCGCGTTGGTCCTTTCTGGATCGCGCGGCGGAATTGTAGGTTTTGTCTTTGGGTTGGGAGTGCTCGCAGTGGTTCTATGGATACGGCGCACAGCTGCGGCGCAATTCGGCGCGGCGGCCATGATTCTGCTCGCCGCGCTGACTCTGGTAGCCTGGCTCGGCATTGGAGAAGTGGCCGAACGCTTCGCCAAGGTCGGTCCGGGCGAGGTATCCCTAATGCGCCGTGGTGTAATGCTGAACGGCTCTTGGCACATCTTCCTCGATCATCCGTGGACGGGGACAGGGGCCGGTACACTAATTGACGTCTATCCGCGCTATGAGGGCCTTTATGACGGTAAGGTAATTGAGCACGCGCACGATGATTATGTGGAAATGCTGGCCGATATGGGACTGCCAGGAGGTCTGCTCGCCGCCGCGTTCCTGATCCTGCTGTTCCGCGGTGCATTTCAGGAAGTGCGCAAGAATCAAAGCGCTCTTTCGGCAGGTGTTCATGCCGGGGCGATTGCGGCTTGCGGAAGCCTGCTGCTTCACAGTTTCGTGGATTTCAACCTTCACATCCCGTCGAATGCGGCTCTGTTCCTTTTACTGGGTTATCTCGCCACATCCGAAGCAATGCCTTCCATCGAAATGCGGCGTGTAAAAAGATATACCGTTCCTATTGTTGACACTGTTGTATCGGCTAGGCCATAGTTACGGGAGGTTTACAGGAATCCATGTATTTTCCCTCTTCATTTCGCCGCTGGCTGGTTACGTGTTTCCTGCTAGCCATATTCTGCCCGTTTTTTAGCGGCGCGCTTTGGTGCCAGCAAGCCCCGGCTGTTCCTCCTGTTCCGGCCACTACTGACCAGACTAACGCGCGCATTGAGGAGCTGGCTCGCACGGCGGAGCACCATCCCCTGGACCCCACCATCGGCGCGGGCGATTTAATTCACGTGGACGTATTTGACGTGCCGGACCTCTCTCATGACGTGCGGGTTAATTCCGCCGGAGACATGACCCTTCCCCTGGTTCCGGGATTGATTCATGTCGGCGGTTTAACTCCTTTCCAGGCACAGGATGAGATCGGCAAAATGCTGGCGGAGAACGGTATCGTCACCCATCCACAGGTGTCCGTATTCGTGAAAGAGCAAAATAGCCACTCGATTTCGGTGGTCGGCGCAGTCCAACAGCCAGGCGTATTTCAGGTGGTTCGCCCAATGACAGTGCTGGAAGCATTGGCGCGCGCCGGCGGATTGGATAAAGATGCTGGCAGCGACGTTTTGATCACTCGCCATGGCGCTAGTGACGGCTCATCCCCCTCCGGCGTAGTGCCAGATACCCCTTCGACGGCCACTGCGGGCAATTCCCCGGGAGCAACGCCGCCGGGGGAAACTATCACCGTGCATCTCCAAGCTCTGCTGGATACCGGCAACCAGGCATACAACGTTCCTGTTTATGCTGGGGATATCCTCACGGTCCCGCGCGCGGGTATCGTTTATGTGGCTGGGGCTGTGCTGCTCGCTGGGGGATATACGCTGCCGAATTCGCAGAGCCAAATGTCCATTTTGAAGGTGCTAGCGCTGTCGCGTGGAGTCACCGGGACGTCCAAACCCGATCAGTCGGTCATCTTCAGAAAACAACCCGATGGTACGACTCAGCAGATTAACGTGCATTTGAATAAAATCATGGAGCGCAAAGAGCCTGATCAGCCGCTCTATGCCAATGACGTGCTTTTCGTGCCGGATAGCGCCGCCAAACGCGCCTTCTATAAGGCTGGCGCCGCAGCTTTGTCAGTTACCTCCGGAGTTCTGATTTATCGTGGAACGCAATAAGTGGACGCGCGTCCGTTGACTACCGCTGATAGTGCGTGACCTTGCAGTTGCCTGAATTGAGAGACTGATGGAAGAACAGAACCATATAACATTACGCGATCGCGGCGGCGATAACGTCGCCATACTCCCCCCATCTTCCTTGATGCCCGATGAAGGTAGTGGGCGCCGCGAACCGCATCTGCTGGATTACGTCGTTCTTCTTCGCAAACACCAGTGGCTGATTCTCACGTTCTTTGTCACCGTGGTAACGATCGTCACAATTGCTTCCTTCAAAATGAAGCCAATCTATGTGGCTTCCGCCCGAGTGGAAATTGACCGCGATACTCCCAGCTTTACCCCCTTTCAGGAATCCGGCGAAGATGAAGTTGTTGACCTGGATAATTACATTGACACCCAGGTAAAAATTCTTGATAGCGAAACATTGGCCCTGCAGACCATCAAATCCCTGGACCTCGGCCACTATCCCGAATTTGGCGGTCACTCGCAGGCTTTGAGCGATGGGTCCCTGGGGCCGCAAAAGCGACCGCCCATACTTAGCGAATTCCTCGGCAGCCTCAGTGTGAAGCATTTGCCCCAGAGCCGCCTGATTGAGGTGACCTTCGAGGCCCAGGACCCGCAACTCGCCGCTGAGGTGGTCAATTCTCATTTGCAGAATTTCATCGAGCTTAATTTTCGAAGCCGCTATGATGCGGCCATGCAGGCTTCCAACTGGCTTTCTTCCGAGCTTGAGGAATTACGCGTGAAAATGGAGGAATCCGAAAACGCGCGAATCGCCTACGAGAAAGACAACCAGATTTGGAACGTGGACGAGCGCCAGAATATCACCACCGAAAAGCTTTCCGATCTCAGCAAGGATTTGACGGAAGCTCAGGAAGATCTGCTCCAAAAAGAGGCTGTTTATCAGATGGCGCATTCCGGGAATATCAATGCGCTGCCGGCGGTTCACGATAGTCCGCTGATTCAGCAACTGGAAGCCCGGCAGACCGACCTCGACCAGCAATATACTGACGCGCTGGGGCAGTTCGGGCCCAACTATCCGCGCGTACAAAGGCTGCAAGCTCAGAAAACCGAGCTGATCCAGGCCATAGAGGACGAGAAGAAAAATGCGGTGGCCCGTGTGGATTCAGATTACAAGGGTGCACAGGCACGGCTGAATCTGCTCTCGCAGGCACTCGAAGGGCAAAAGGCCGAGGCCAATGACATGGCCCAGAGGCTCGTCCAATATAACCTGCTGAAACACGNNACGACGGCCTGCTGGAGAAGCTGAAAGAAGCTGGTATTTCGGCGGGGCTGCGTTCCAGCAATATTCGTATTGTTGACCCCGCGCTTACCCCCGCATACGCTGATCGGCCACAAAAGAGCCGTAACATTTTGCTGGCAGCGCTAGTTGGGTTGGTCGGCGGAATTGCTTTGGCTTTCTTCCGCGAATACCTTGATAACACGGTCAAGACTCCCGACGATATTGAGGCTCTCACCGGATTGCCGTCGCTTGCCGTAGTGCCATCATTTGCCGTGCTGAATAGCACCGGCAAGTTGCTTGTTCAAAAAACCTCCACCGATGGCGAGCCTGGAACAGAGGTAGCTCTGGCTTCGCACATGCAGCCGAAGTCGCCGGTGTCGGAGGCCTTCCGCGCCATGCGCACGTCGTTGCTGCTCTCACAAGCGGACCATCCGCCTCAAGTGATTCTGGTAACTAGCGCACTTCCTCGTGAAGGAAAGACGACCGCCGCTGTTAATCTGGCGGTCACCCTGGCTCAACTGGGAGATCGAACCCTGCTGGTGGATGCCGACTTGCGCAAGCCCGGCGTGCGTCGCGCGCTGGGTCTTCCCCCCGGCAGCGAAATGGGTCTGAGCTCTTATCTGGCCGGCGTGGCTTCGCTTAACGATGCGTCGCTTACTCATCCGGTCATTGACAACCTGATGGCCATGCCAACTGGACCTGTGCCCCCGAATCCGGCGGACCTGCTCTCTTCCCATAGGATGCACGATGCAATTTTGCAGCTTCGCGAACGCTACAAATTTATCGTGATTGATTCGCCGCCAATTATGGCCGCCACTGACGCGGTGATTCTTTCCGCTCTCACCGATGGCGTGATTCTGGTAGTCCGAAGTGGCGAAACACCCAAGGAAGCATTTACCCGCTGCCGCGATTTGCTGGCTGCGGTCAATAGCCGCATCCTGGGTGTTGTGCTCAACGCAGTGGACACTAGCAACTCCAATTACTATTATTCCTACCGCTATTATCCCTACGCCTACGGCTATGGCGAAGGCTACGGCTATGGAGAGGAAGAAACCGCGGGTGCCGGAACTGGCTCCCGCAAACGTTCCCGTTCTTAGCTGAATTCTCTAAAACTTCCCATGCGCTTTCTGATCACCGGCGGAGCAGGTTTTATCGGATCCCATCTGGCGGAAACGCTTCTCGCCCGGGGCGACCGCGTGCTGATACTTGACAATCTTTCCACCGGCAGCGTGGAAAACATCCGCCATCTAAAAAAAAATGACCGCTTCCATTACACGTTCGAAAGCATTCACAACCGCTCCGTGGTCGCCGAGCTGGTGGATGAATCAGACGTCGTACTCCACCTCGCAGCCGCTGTGGGGGTCCGCCTGATTGTCGAAAGCCCCGTGCATACCATTGAAACGAATGTGCGCGGCACACAACTAGTTCTCGACGCCGCCTGCAAGAAGAAAAAGCTGGTTTTGATCGCTTCCACCTCGGAAGTTTACGGCAAGTCCACCAACGTTCCCTTCCGTGAAGACGACGATTTGGTGCTGGGCGCCACCACCAAAGGCCGCTGGAGCTACGCTGCCTCCAAAGCCCTCGACGAATTTCTGGCACTGGCCTATTGGAAGGAAAAACGGCTGCCTGTGATCATCGTCCGCCTGTTCAATACCGTCGGGCCTCGCCAGACGGCGCGCTATGGCATGGTGCTGCCTAATTTCGTTCAGCAGGCGCTGGACANNATTACCGTCTACGGCACCGGCGAGCAATCCAGATGTTTTTGCGATGTGCAGGACGCGGTAACCGCCATTCTACGACTGGTGGAAACAGGCACCGCCATTGGCGAAGTCGTGAATATTGGCAGTGTGGAAGAGATCACCATCGGCGCTCTCGCTCAGCGTGTGAAGCATCGCACCATGAGCGCTTCTCCAATAACCTTCGTCCCCTATGATCGCGCTTATGAGCCTGGATTTGAAGATATGCCCCGCCGTCTGCCATCCATTGAAAAGCTCATGCGTCTCACTGGATTTCGTCCAGGAATTTCTCTCGATCAAAGCATTGATCGCGTGATTGGCCATATTCGCGGCCGCCTTCCAAATTCGCCCGCCGTTGCTTCCGCACATGCACCGCAGCCTCACGCTATCCCCGCCGTTCCCGCNNAACGCTCGCCCCGGCCAGCAGGCCCCGGCGCCAATTCGATCGCACCGCAGCCTCGATCGGGATTCTCTTCCCCTTCTTCCCACAGTTCTGGCACTCACTTTCGGTGGTCGCACTTTTGGTCCCAATTCTCGGGCACGGAAAAGTACTTAATTCTGCTCTTTATACTCACGTTGCCGTTGGTGAATCCCTGGGTTCGCGGCGATGGCGTGGGATATTACGCGTACGCTCGCGCGCCGCTCGTTGAAAACAGCTTTAATTTCGAAAATGACTGGAAACATGCGGATGAAGTTTTCCGCGTAGCCAAGCTTGACGCCAATGGCAACGTCCAGTCCGGCGAATTTACTCGCACCGGGCACGTGGACAACCATTTCACCGTTGGCCCCGCTCTTTTGTGGATGCCTTTTCTGCTGCCAACACACGCGGTAATACTGCTACTGGATAAACTTGGCCGGCATATTCCCGCCGACGGATTTTCCCGACCGTATCGTACCGCTATGGCGCTGGGCACATCATTTTACGGCTTTCTGGGATTGCTGCTTTCCTACCGTGTAGCCATCAAGTACACCTCCAATTACGCGGCCACCGCGGCGACGCTGGCGATTTGGTTTGGCAGTTCGCTGATTGTGTACATGTATTTCAATCCTGCCTGGTCGCACGCGCATTCGGCATTCACGGTCGCGCTATTCATCTGGTATTGGAACCGCACCCGGGGCACACGTACGATTCACCAATGGGCCGTTCTGGGCTTGCTGGGCGGACTGATGGCCGATGTCTATTATCCCAACGCCCTGCTCATGCTGCTTCCGCTGGTGGAAACCATGGTATTACTGGTTGGCACAAAATCGTCCGTCGCAAGACGAACAGCCCTCACACCGCTCGCAATTGGCAATTTAATTTGCGGCGCCGGATTCCTTTTCGCGATGCTACCTACGTTTTTCACTCGTTGGATTGTCTATGGCAGCCCTTTAGAAGCCGGTTCTTACACTCACTGGGCTTGGCACTTCGGCTCGCCTGCCTTATTGCCAGTGCTTTTTTCGGCGGACCACGGGCTTTTCAGTTGGACGCCTCTCATTATGCTGAGCATCATCGGCTTATTTTTTCTTGTCCCTCGTCATCGTCTGCTGGCTGTCGCATTGATCATCACTCTTTTGGCCTATTTCTATCTGATCGCAAGTTTTCCTTTCTGGGACGGCGAATCGTCTTTCGGCAATCGCTTTTTCATCTCACTTACTGCTCTCTTCGTCATCGGGTTGGCCGCGCTGTTGGACTCGCTTGCAGCGGCAACGGTACACGCACACCAATTGCTGCGTAAGGCCCCGTCGGCCGCTTTGGGTCTGCTTGTTCTTTGGAATCTGGGGATGGTTTTTCAGTGGGGCACGCACTTGATTCCCGCCCGTGGCCCTATTTCCTGGCCGCAAATGGCCTACAATCAGGTTGCTGTAGTTCCCGTGCGCGCCGGTGACGCGGTGGCGCGCTACTTCGTGAACCGTAAAGGCCTGATGCGCCAAATCGAGCAGCAGGACGTGCAACAGTTGAAGCAGAAATCCCGGCAGGAGCAATAGCGCGCGTGGCCACCGCTGCACCCAAACCCTTTCCGGCTAGGCAGGCGATAACGTTCATCGCGCCCCGCGGCGGCTATTTCCAGATGGATTTCCGGGAGTTATGGCTCTACCGGGAGCTGCTCTATTTTCTCGTCTGGCGCGACGTAAAAGTACGCTACAAACAAACGGTTATTGGCGCCGCGTGGGCCATTCTCCAGCCATTTCTTACCATGGTCGTCTTTACTCTATTTTTTGGGAGGCTGGCCAGGATTCCGTCCGGCGGATTGCCCTACCCAATTTTCTATTATTCCGCGTTGCTGCCGTGGATATACTTCTCGACCGCCCTGCAGACTGCGACGAACACCATGGTCGATCATCAAAACGTAATTACCAAGGTTTATTTTCCTCGTCTTTTCTTGCCACTCTCCGCAGTCGTTTCAGGGCTTGTTGATTTCTGTGTCAGCTTCCTCTTCCTCATTGCCATGATGGTCTATTACCGCACCCATCCCGGCCCTGCGGTATTGTTGCTGCCCTTGTTTGTGCTTCTTGAAATCCTTACCGCGCTTGGCGCAGGACTCTGGCTTTCGGGATTGAACGCGCTCTATCGCGATGTGCGCTATGTAATGCCGTTTCTTATCCAGTTTTGGCTGTTCGCTTCTCCGGTGGCATATCCCAGCAGCCTCGTGCCCCAAAGGTGGCGTTGGCTATATGGGCTGAACCCAATGGTAGGAGTCATTGAAGGTTTTCGTTGGTCTCTCACCGGACACGGTCAAGCGCCCGGGAAAATGATGCTGCTGTCTGCCGCTGTTGTTGTCGTAATCCTAGTGAGTGGTGTGATTTACTTCCAGAAAATTGAGGGAACCATCGCGGATTTTGTGTAAGCCCCTCTCGACCGATGAGCCAATCCGCCCTTCAAACCCACCAGCTATCCAAGCGCTACCGATCTGGCGAAGCCATGCAGCGCGGCTATTTGCGCGACGCTATTGGCAATTGGTTCCATCGCCGCGCAAAACCCCAGGCGGCGCGCAATACTTCCCGGGAGTTCTGGGCTCTCCGTAATGTAGATCTGGAAGTCCCCCATGGCGAAGTACTCGGCGTGATTGGCCGCAATGGTGCGGGTAAGACGACGCTATTGAAGATTCTCTCCCGTATCACGCGCCCCACCAGCGGCAGCGCAATCGTGCGTGGCCGGATCGGAAGCCTGCTGGAGGTGGGCACCGGCTTTCACCCCGAACTTACCGGCCGCGAAAACACGTTCCTTAGCGGGGCAATTCTCGGCATGGGCCGCCGGGAAATCGCTCGCAAATTCGGTGAAATTGTCGCCTTCGCCGAAATTGAAAAGTTTATTGACATGCCGGTGAAGCATTATTCAAGCGGGATGTTTGTGCGTCTGGCGTTTGCCGTGGCGGCGCACCTCGAACCCGATATTTTGCTAGTGGATGAAGTGCTCGCGGTAGGCGACATTGCCTTCCAGCGAAAATGCCTGGGGAAAATGGGGGACGTCTCGCGCACCGGTCGTACTATTCTTTTCGTCAGCCACAACATGGGCGCCATTGGCCAGCTTTGCCAGCGATGTCTGCTCCTTCATGACGGACGAGTAACTGACGACGGGCCGCCCAGCCGCGTCATCGGCGAATATTTGAAAGCCTGCGCCGTGGGAAATGGCAGCGATGCAAAGAATTGGGATCGCACCGGCAGTGGCCGCGCGCGCATTGTGTCCATTGAAATTATGGACGGGGAATGCCAACCATGCTCCACAATCTCCATGGGCCGCGAGATGCGCCTGCGCATTGCTGGCGAAGCGGAGCACGCTGATCTGGAATTCTCGTTGGCGGTTCAGTTTGTCTCCGCTGCGGGGGTTCCCGTGCTTNNGTGCTTTATCTCTATGACCAATTCCGGAATTTTCGACCCGGCACAGGTAACCGCTTTCTTATCGAGTTGCGAATTCCCAATCTGCTTCTTATGCCTGGCCTTTACTATCTTCACGTGTGGATTGGACGCGCCGGGATGGAGCATTACGATTATGTAAAAAACGCGGTTTCCTTCGACGTCATTCAGGGCGACGAAATCCCCATCACCATGCCCATGACGCAGGAGCTGGGTCTTGTCTATCGCCCCCTTGAAGCCGAACAGCTCCTATAATCCGCCGCTTGAATGTCCTCTTTGCGCTTCGCACGCGATAATTTCGCTGCGATCGCATGCAACCGCGCCGGTGATACAGCGCTGGCGGCAGCAATATGGCGCGGATGTTACCGCCTATTTTAGAGATCTCGAGGTCTTCACTGAATTCGGCTGCCACGAGTGCGGCATCCAGTTCTTTAGCCCGGCAACTACAGCTGCCAAACCGCCCCTCTACGAAATCCTCACCAGCACTAATCTCGCCAATGGCAAATATTACCGCGCTCAAAAATGGGAATACGACATGGCGCTAAAGGATATTGCTTCTCCAAATCCCAATAAACCAAATGGTGCTCAGCATTTGCTGGAAATCGGCTGCGGCTTTGGCGATTTCTTATCGCTTGCCACATCTCGTTCTGGGAATGGTCGTCTGGCGGCAGAAGGAATCGAGCAGAACCCCGCCGCGGTGCTGG
Organism: Acidobacteriota bacterium; assembly: GCA_003133505.1. Classification (GTDB taxonomy): domain Bacteria; phylum Acidobacteriota; class Terriglobia; order Acidiferrales; family UBA7541; genus PALSA-278. The sequence goes on along the minus strand of PKXT01000340.1, from coordinate 13,287 downwards.
AAGCGCGGCGACGCGGCGCGGCGGTTCGCCATGGCGACATTCGCGAGATAGCCGCGCAATGCGCCGGACAATACAACGTGGTGTGTCTTTTTCAGGTATTGGAACATGTTCCCGACCCAGGAGATTTTCTCCGAGCAGTTTGCACCGTGCTACAGAAAGGCGGCCGACTGATTCTGGCCGTGCCTAATACGACGAGTTTTCTTCGCCATGCCTGGAATATTTTGGATATGCCGCCGCACCACATGACCCGCTGGAAGCCCTCCGTAATGGCCCAGTTGANNGGGGGTTGCATGCACTCAGTCATCCCCGCGTGAAATCCATGGCCGTGGGCCTGATTCGGCGGTCGGGGGCACAGCGCTTCTTGCGGGGTCATACTCTATATGGCTGCTTCGAGCGTACATAGGCCGCGCAGTCAGGTAACAGAAAGTAGAACAATATGAAGGTTGTCCACATCAGCTCGCATGATTCCTTCGGCGGCGCAGCGCGGTCAGCCACCCGCCTGCATGAGGGACTTTGCGAACTTGGCTGCGATTCCTCCCTGCTGGTGGGTGTTCGCGATAGCGGGGAGTCCAGCGTCAAGCTATTCCATCCCGCGGATGACAACGCGAGCCGCCTTCTCCGGTATGCTCGCCGCAAGAACATCGCCGCGAGCTTTCGCCGCTATCGCAATACGCGCCCCGCCGGATTGGAAGCATTCAGCGACGACCGCAGCGAACACCAAGCCGCCATTCTCGAACAGATTCCCGATTGTGATGTAATTCATCTCCATTGGATCGCGGGCCTTTTCGATTATCGGGCCTTTTTACCCGTGGCAGCCCGGCGCGCGCCGATCGTATGGACGCTTCACGACGTGAACGCGTTCACCGGCGGCTGCCATTACGACGGCGGGTGTGGACGTTTCGCTGAGCGGTGTGGGAGGTGCCCGCAGCTTGGCTCTTCGGATACGCACGATCTTTCCAATGCTGTGTGGCGGCGCAAGCGGCGCGCCTTTGCCGCAGTTCCTCCCGGCCGTCTGCACATCGCCGCTCCCAGCCGCTGGCTGGTGCGCGAAGCAGCCCACAGCTCATTACTTCGGGGCGTGCCCATATCAGTAATTCCCTATGGTCTCGACACCGATGCATTTGCTCCGCGCGACATATCCCTCGCTCGCAACATTCTTGGAGTTCCACAAGACTCTCGAGTGCTATTCTTCGCCGCGCATTGGCTCGGTGAGCCGCGAAAGGGATTTGCTTTCTTGGCCGAGGCCATCTCGGGAATGAGCGATATCCCCCGTCTCTTTCTTCTCTCGGCTGGGAAATGCGGCGGCACGCCATCGGTCACCATTCCCCATCGCAACCTCGGAATTGTAGAAAGTGAACATTTGCTATCGCTGGCTTACAGCGCTGCGGACGTTTTTGTTCTTCCCACGTTGCAGGATAATCTGCCCAACACGCTTCTCGAATCGTTGTCTTGCGGCACTCCTGTTGCCGCCTTCAACGTTGGCGGCATACCGGATGCTCTGGGGGATGCGCTTGGTGATGCTGCTGGAATCGCTTCCGGATGTGCACCCGTTGGAGCCTTGGCGCGACCGGGCGACGTCACTGATCTGCGCCGGGCCATTCGCGAACTGTTGGCGCATCCCGGCCTGCGGACCACGTTGCGGGAAAATTGCCGCCAGCGAGCGCTGCGGGATTACACTTTGAAGAGCTCGGCCCGCCATTACATGACCCTGTACACTGGGTTGTTGACGCCGAATGGCACCGCCTCGTCGGTGGAGGATTTGGAATGCCGCCAGAATCAATTGGCCACCATTTCGCGCTAACCCTGCGTGCGGGGGCCGATCTGCGCCTGCGCTTACTCGAATCTGGCATGGAGAATCTGCTGCGCGCGACGGAAGCGGTTTCCTCAAGCCTGCGCCGGGGAGGGAAATTGCTCCTGTTTGGAAATGGCGGCAGCGCCGCCGACGCACAGCATATCGCCACAGAATTTGTTTGCCGTTTCAAACACTCCCGCAAACCGTTGGCGGCCCTGTCGCTCGTCACCGACACGTCCGCCCTTACCGCCATTGGCAACGATTACGGTTTCGAGCAAATATTCGCGCGGCAATTGCTGGCATTAGGAGGCCCCGCCGACATCGTGATCGCCATCAGCACCAGCGGCGCTTCACCCAATGTACTGGCCGGAATCCGCGCCGCGAGTAATATCGGTATGCGCTCCATCGGATTTTCCGGTGGTGACGGCGGCCGCCTGGCACAGCTCGTAGAAATTCCCGTCGTCGTACCTTCCGCGGACACCGCGCTTGTTCAGGAATGTCACATCACGCTCGGTCATCTGCTCTGCGGTGGTGTTGAACTGCTTCTTAAGTCCGCAAAAACCAGCAAGCTCCCGAGGAAACAGTACAAGACCGGGAACGCTCGATGATTACGTTTTTCGCCACGCCCAAGCCCTTTCGCGGCCACATTAGGGTCATCCAGCGCAATGCTATTCAAAGCTGGCAACGCCTTCACTCCGATGCGGAAATTCTGCTCCTGGGCCCCGAGGAAGGCACAGCTGAAACCGCAAAGGAATTCGGACTGCGGCACGAACCCGATATTCCCTGCAATGAGTTTGGGACCGTGATCCTGTCAGGTCTTTTCAGCCGTGCACGGGAAATCGCCCATNNTCATTAACTGCGACATTATTCTCACGAATGACTTCCTGCGTGCTGTGCGAGCTGTCTCTGGGCTGCACGATAATTTTCTAATGGCGGGGCGCCGTTGGGACATGCCCATCGCCGAACCGATCGATTTCAACGATACAGCCTGGGGAGTCGAATTGCGCTTCGCCGCTCTTCATGAAGGCCACCAACGTCCTCCGCAATGGATTGACTATTTTCTATTTCGCCGCGACTTATTTACTGGCGAAATCCCTGCGTTCGCCGTAGGGCGTCCGGGTTATGACAATTGGCTCATCTGGCGCGCGCGCAGTTTGGGAATCCCTGTCATTGATGCGTCGCATGACGTGATCGCCGTTCACCAAAATCACGATTACAAACATCATCCCGGCGGCGAAAAAGGAGTGTGGGAAGGGGAAGAGGCACGGCGAAACACTGCCCTCCTGGGGGGCTGGTCCCATTTTTGTACTGTCCAAGACGCAAAATACCGTCTCGTCGCCGGCCGCTTGCTGCACTCCTACCGCCATTGGCCTTTACTAGCCCAGCGAGCGGCCAAACATGCCCGCAGCACCATATGGTTCGGCGCATTGGACGCTACTCGGCCTATTCGCCATCGCCTCGGTTTACGGCGAGAGCAGACCCCTGACTCAGCCAAAACTAGACTTCCAGACGAAGACAGCGCGAGCGTCACTTAGGAATCATGCCGCGACCGTACATCACTGCTTTGATTGACACGTTTAACCACCAGCGCTTTATCGAACGCGCTGTCTCCAGTGCGCTGGAGCAGGATTTTCCTCCTACTGAAATGGAAATTCTCGTCGTGGATGATGGCTCTACCGATACCACGCCTGAAATTCTTGCTCGTTTTGCGCCACTTGTTAGGCTGCTCCACAAGCCCAATGGTGGTCAGGCCTCCGCGTTTAATTTCGCCATTCCTGAAGCGCGCGGAGAAGTCATTGCATTTCTTGACGGCGATGATTGGTGGGCACCTAAGAAGTTAATGCACGTGGCTGCGGCGATGCGTCCCGAACCTCGAATAGGCCTGCTGGGGCACGGTATCACCGAAGTCCACGACCGCATCCACGGCAAGATGCACGACGACAATAGCGATATTCGGACCATTCAAGGCGACTTCGCTTTCGATGAACATGAAGAATCTCACCTCCTTAGGGAGGGATTCCGTTTCCGCGCCGACACGCTTGAAGGCGCGCGCCTTTTTCGTCTGCGCAAGAGTTTTCTAGGAGCCAGCCGAATGGCGCTTCGCTCTGATCTCGCACGCACGTTGCTGCCGGTTCCGGAATCCCTGATTGTGGAAGCTGATGAATATCTCTTTACTCTGGCCGCCGTCGCCTCAGAGGCGCTCATCCTCCCCGAGGCGCTCACGTTCTACCGGCTGCACGGCGAGAATATGTATCAGACAGATAATTTCGATGCGTTGGGATTTCGGCGCAAGCAAGCGGTCCTGGCATCTCTCGCGAGCACATTGCGGCGGAAACTTTTAGCGGACGGATTATCCGAAGATGTCACACACATACTTACAACCGTGATTCAGGTCGAGGCAGATCAACTCCGGCTCATGGTCGACNNCATGTGCGAACATCCCTCTGCAGCACACGTTTTCTTCAAATTAGCCAGCCTGATTCCCGCGCTATTGCTGCCGCCTCGAACCTACTATAGTGCCCGCCAGCGCCTTGTTCGCAACGCCACATATCTCCAGGCTCGCCGGCGTTGGCTTCCCATTCCGGTTCTTCCCCACGTCCGGCGTGCGCGGAGCAGTCGCGCATGAGTCTTGGCAGTCAATATGATATCTGGCATCGGCGCGTTTACGAATCTGATCCCGGTCATGCAGATGAGTCCAGCCCCTGGTACAGATTGGTTCTCGAATATCTTGAGCCCGTGGCAGGAAAGTACATTCTCGAAATCGCTTGCGGACGCGGTGGCTTTTCACGTTTCCTGGCCAACCGCGGAGCTCGCGTTACCGGCTCTGATTTTTCGCATGCCGCACTCACCATCGCCAGTGGCAAAGCAGAAGACATTGCTCCATACGCGCAACCGCCGAATTTCGTCCAAGCTGACGCTCACCAACTACCCTATCGCGATGGCGCGTTCGACGTAATTATTTCCTGCGAAACAATCGAGCATTTGATCAATCCCGCTGTCGCGCTTAGTGAAATGGCGCGCGTTTGCCGTCCTGGCGGGGCCCTGTACCTCACCACCCCAAACTACCTCAACGCTACCGGCATTTATATTCTCTATACCCTCATGAGACGTAGTGGCGAACTGCCAGGCGACCGCGCGCCCAATACCGACCAGCCGCTCGACCGGCGCTATCTATTCTTTCAAGTTCGCAAAATGCTCGCCGATGCGGGTTGGACGATCTCGTATAGCGATGGAACCGTGCATCAATTCTCCGTAATTCCACGTCATGACCCATTGCAAGCGCCGATGCTTGAATCCTGGCGCTTTTTGCGCCGCGCGCTAAGTCCGTTTGCGTTTCACTATTTTCTTCTCGCGCGGTTGCGCACAGATCCCTCGTGAACATCCTCATCGCATCATGGACGCCGCGCCGTCGTGAAGGCGGCGTCGCCGGGGTTATATGGAATCTGAGGGATGCCCTTGAATTGCATGGCCACCATGTGGATTGCTGGTTTCTGGAAGATATCCTGCCCTCGCCTGTTCGTCCGGCGCGTTTTGAATCCACGGTTTTCGCGTGGCGGCTGGCTCGTCGTGTTTGGCGAGACCGGGCGCGCTACGATGTTGTCAACTTGCACGCTCCCACCGGCTTTTTCTACGGTCTGTTGCGCCGTACTCTTTGGCGTAGCGGTCCGCCTTACGTTATGACCATGCATGGGCTCGAGGAGCGCCGTGCCCACGCCATGCGCCGCGAGGTACGCAAAAGCCGGGCGTGGCATTTTGGTTGGAAGAACCGCATGTGGCATCGCATTCATCACCTGCCTCAATTCAGCATAGCCATCCGTACGGCTGACCAGGCCATCGTCCTTAATCGCGAGGCGTGGAGCTATCTTCAACTCGGATACGGGCGCGATGCCGCTGATGTTTCCTATATTCCCAACGGGGTTGAAGAGCGGTTTTTTCTGCCGCGTGAATATCCCTGCGCAGTCACTCCCCGTCTTCTTTTCGCTGGTTCATGGCTCGATCACAAGGGAATCTTCTATCTGCGCGACGCGATGATTATTCTGGCGCAACGGCTGCCGGATGTCTCCCTCACGATTGCTGGATGTTCCGCCACAGAGCAAACCGTGCGCGACTTTTTCCCCACTGAAATTCAATCCTGCATCAGCGTGCTGCCGTTCGTAAAAGCCTCGGAGATGCCTGCTCTTTATGCTGGCCATGATATTTTCGTTTTTCCGTCATTGATGGAGGGTCTCCCTCTGGTCATCCTTGAAGCCATGGCAACTGGCATGCCCGTCGTAACCACTGAAACGTGCGGCATGGCCGATGTGGTTCAGGATGGCGTAAACGGTTTGACTGTCGCACCCGCCGATGCGGAGGCTGTCGCTGAAAGCATCATACGCCTCGCTCAGTCAGTAGACCTTCGCAGCCAGCTTGGTCGCACGGCACAGAATGATATGCGCCGTTACACCTGGGATCGCATCGCCGAACGTGTGCAGCGCGTGTTCATATCCGCCGTTCAGACCCAATCGCACGCGCAAGGGATCGCCGCTCATATTGAGAAGGAGCTTCGCCGCTAGGATGTTCAGCCTCGGCATCAACTATTCCCAAATGCATGATTCCGCGGTGGCTTTGCTGCGCGATGGAGAGATTATTTTTGCGATTGCCGAAGAGCGTCTGAGCCGCGTGAAGCACGACGCCAGTTTTCCCTATCGCTCGATACAAGCTGCACTGGATTTCGCTGGCATACACTCCGCCGATCTAGATTTCGTTTGTTACGGCTGGCAACCCGCAGGCGATGTGTTTCGCCACGATCTTGCCTGCTATCTCCGCGGACGTATGCCAGCCAATTATCCCAATGTGCTCAATTCCACCCGTCATTTCGCGAGTATGTGGCACCAGCAAAATGGTCACCGTCGCTTCGAGCATCACTTCGGCGCCACTCGCGCTCGCGTTCTTTTCATAGAACATCACCTGGCCCATGCGATCAGCGCCTATGCGCTTTCCGGTTTTGACGACGCCGCCGTGCTCGTAATTGACGGGCGCGGTGCGTGGGAAGCCACTTCTCTATGGCACGGGCACGAAGGCAGACTCGAGCATCTGGAAACAATTAATTGGCCAAACTCGCTAGGTATGTTTTATGCGGAGATGACCCAGTTTCTCGGTTTCCAGAAATATAGCGATGAATGGAAAGTGATGGGGCTCGCGCCTTACGGCAAGCCTGGTGTGGACCTGAGCGAATTCATCCAGATTTCCTCTGGCTCCTCACAAGAACCCGCCACAAATGGCGTGTATTATCGAATCAATTCGAAGGCGCTCCTGGGCAATGTCCGCGGGGCGCCCCGCATCACCGCCAAACTGGGTCCCCCTCGCGAATCCGAAAGCGAAATCACATCGCGTCATCACGATATTGCCTTCGCAGTACAGGATGCCTGTGAACGTGCCATGATCGCCCTTGCGCGTCGAGCCACCGGTCTCGCCCATTCCCGCAATCTGTGCCTCGCCGGCGGCGTCGCGTTAAATTCCAAGGCCAACGGCAAGATTTTAGCCTCCGGCATTTGTGACGGCATCTTCATTCAGCCCGCTGCCGGCGATGACGGAGTGGCCATCGGCGCGGCTCTTGCTCCCATGCTTGATGGCAATCGTCCTCTTCTTCTCCAGCAAATGCGCCATGTCTACCTCGGCAATGAAATCTCCGATGATCAGATTGAGTCCGTACTGCACACCTGCAAGGTTCGCTTCACCCGCCTTGACGATCCGCCCGCCAGCGCCGCCGAAATGATCGCTTCGGGCAAGATCCTCGGCTGGTTTCAAGGACGCATGGAGTTTGGGCCGCGTTCGCTGGGCAATCGCTCGATTCTCGCTGATCCTCGCGATCCCGAAATGAAAGACCGCGTGAACAAAGCCGTGAAGTTTCGCGAATCGTGGAGGCCTTTTGCGCCAGCCGTCCTTGCCGAGGCTGCGCACGAATACTTCGAAACGGCTCACCATTCGCCCTTCATGATTCTTACCGCTCAGGTGCGCCCAGAAAAACGCGCTAGAATTCCCGCCGTCACCCATGTGGACGGCAGCGCGCGCCCCCAGACTGTTGAAGCCAGCGTCAACCCGCTCTTCCACCGTCTTACTAGCGAATTCCACCGCCGAACTGGAGTACCCGTAGTGATGAATACCTCCTTCAATCTACGAGGTGAGCCCATTGTCTGCTCTGTTCCCGATGCGCTGCGCACGTTTTTCACTTCCGGCATGGACGCGCTGATTATCGGCAGCTTTCTTATCGACAAATAGCGCCCGGACGCCGACTTTCGCTACACTCCCTCCTTCCTCCTTCTCAACCAATGATTGCTCTTCTCGGCAAACGCGACCAGCCCACCGACGCGCTCCGCGATTATTGCGCGCATTTAGCCGCCGCTCTTGCTCGACGAAATGTTTCCTTGCACGTGGCGGATTTTGAATGGGATCGCCAAGCGTGGCCCCGGGCTTTCGCCAGGCTTCTACGCCAATCCCACGATTGGCGTGGGGAGTGGGTGGTCGTGCACTATACGGCGCTCGCATGGTCTTCCCGCGGTTTTCCATGGCGCTTTCCTCGAGTACTTCGAACGCTGCGTCGCGCAGGCGCTCGCGTCGCCGTTGTCTTTCACGATTCGATTCCTGCCACAGGCACCCGCGGGCGAGATCGGGTCCGCGCTGCAATTCAACTGTCCGTGATGCGTAGTGCGTACTCCCTCGCCGAGCGAGCAATTTTTCCCTTACCGCTCGATCAGATTTCCTGGCTTCCTAAAGCCACTTCCAAGGCCACGTTCATCCCTATCGGCTCGAATATTTTGCCAGCCAATAGTCGGCCCGGCGCTGGCCCAATCGGCACGACCACTTCCGGCGATCATCCATGCGTGCTCGACCCATTCGTTACCGGCTTTAGGGCGTATCCTCGCGACGAAATCCGCAGTCGGGTCGCTGTCTTCGGGGTGACCGGCAGCGGCCGTACTTCGCGCGAAGTGCAGGACATTGCCGCCGCTCTACTTGAGGTTCGCCGGCGCGTTGGGCCTGTCTCGTTGCTCGTGATGGGACGCGGCGCGGAAGCGGCTCGCTCCGCTTTGCAAACCGCACTGGCCGGTAGCGGCGTGGAAGTGGAAATCTTCGGCGTACTTCCCGCGATTGATGTCGCGCAAAAATTAGCTGAATGCGATGCGATGCTCTTCGTTCGCGGCGAACTTTCTCCCCAGCGCGGCAGTGCCTTGGCTGCTGTCGCGTGCGGCCTTCCACTGGTCGGTTATCGCGGCCCTGGCACGGTGTTTCCAATAACCGAGGCAGGCGTCGAACTTGCTCCCATCAACGACCGCTCTGCTCTCGCTGAAGCGCTCTGTCGCATGTTACAACACGACGCGCATCGTCTCTCGCTTCGCGAAAATAGTCGCCTCGCCTACACCCAACATTTTTCGTGGGATGTTATTACAAAGCGCTATATAGAGGTGCTTGGATTGTGACCACGCCGCCAATTTTATTCACATCCGCCGTCACTACGACTCCGCGTTATCGCCTTCTGCTCGTCTTGTCCCACCCCGTCCAGTACGTGGCCCCACTGCTACGCCTTATGGCCTCGCACCCATGCCTGGAAATTCTAGTCGCCTATTCGAATCTGCGAGGCGCCACACTCGCGCACGATCCGGGCTTCGGCGTCGAAGTCCAATGGGATGTTCCAGTGGTGGAAGGCTATCCGTGGGTTGCGCTTCATCAGTCAGGGGAGGACACCACAGCAGCGCCGCCGATAACATATCGGGCTTTGCCAGACCTGCTTCGCACAGGCAATTTCGATGCTGTGTATGTCGGCGGCTACTATTTTCGCGATGCCTGGCGCGCCTTTTTACTCGCTCGCCGATATGATATTCCGCTTCTGCTAAGCACCGATGCGCACAGCCTGGACAGCTGGCGCGTGCAATCTCCGCCGCGCCGCGCGCTTAAGAGAATGCTTCTGCGGCAAATCTACCGTCGCGCCGCTCGCGTCCTGGCCGGTTCCAGCGGCACGGTCACTTTTCTGGAATCGCTCGGCGTCCCGCGCGAACACATATTGCTGGCCGGGAACATGGTGAATAACGACTGGTGGATCGCTCGTGCATCAAAAGTGGATCGCCGCGCCGTGCGCCAATCCTGGAATATTCCCGAAGAGGCTGCTATCGCATTGTTTTGCGGGAAGCTGCAACCGTGGAAGCGCCCACTAGATGCGCTGGAGGCTTTCGCCCGCATGAATCTCCGAAATGCCTTTCTAGTCTTCGCGGGGGACGGCCCGATGTTAGCCGAGCTACAGGTGCGCGCGGGCCATCTGGGCGTCGCCGAAAGGGTTCGCTGGCTCGGCTTCATCAATCAGTCGCAATTGCCCGCTGTTTACACGGCTTGCGATCTGCTCCTGCTGCCGTCGTCTTACGAGCCATTCGGTTTGGTGGTCAATGAGGCGATGCTGTGCGGGTGCCCAGCCATCATCAGCGACCAGGTAGGCGCAAAGTTTGACCTGCTAAGCGATTCGCAAACCGGCTTCGTCTATCCTTGCGGCAATATTGAATTATTTTCAGAGCGCTTGCGCTATCTGATCGCGAATTCGCCGGCGCGCCGCCAGATGGCCACCTCTGCGCGCGAACGAATGTCTAAATGGCGGCCTGAGCAAAATGTGGAGGCTTACGTCAAAGCTGTTACCGAAGTCGCCGCCGAGCGCATTCAACACATCTAGCTCTTATCAACCACGATTGTAAACTTCGAGCATTAGCTCTAATAACCTGTCGTTTCGAGGAGCGGTTATGCCTTGCGCGAGAATCTGCTTCTGCCTCTATTCGCACGCGTCGCCAGCGATAGCTAGCTTCTCCGCACCCGCAAATCATGGCCGGTCATCGCGCCAGGTTCGGGTACATTCAACATCCCCAACAGCGTTGGGGCAATGTCCCGCAGTGACCCATCGTTACGGAGAGCCATTTTTTTCTCGTCGCTCACCACGATAAACGGTACTGGATTCGTCGTGTGATAGGTGTGCGGCCCGCCATCGGCAGGATCAATCATCATCTCCGCGTTTCCATGATCGGCCGTGATAATCCACGCGCCACCATGTGAACGTAATGCCGCATATATGCGGCCCAGTTGCGCGTCCACCGCTTCCACGGCCCGCCCGGTTGCCTCAACATTTCCGGAATGGCCCACCATGTCGGCGTTGGCGAAGTTCATCACGATCACGTCGAAATCGCCTTTCTCAATACTGTGGATCGCGGCATCGGCCACGCCCGCCGCCGACATTTCGGGCTTCAGATCGTAGGTGGCAACTTTGGGCGACTGCACCAGCACTCGCTCTTCTCCGGGAAACGGTTTTTCCACGCCACCATTAAAAAAATATGTGACGTGCGCATACTTTTCTGTCTCCGCGATGCGCAGATTGCGAAACTTCTGCTCGGCGAACACCTGCGCCAGCATGTGTTGCACTTGTTCCGGCGCCACCACGTAGCGCAGCCACGGCCACGCCTTGTCGTATTGGGTCATTCCCACATAAAACAAATTACCCGGCCGGTCCGCATCCACTATTTCCTTGAACCCCGGCTCGGCCAGCGCTCGCGTAATTTCCCGAGCACGATCCGCGCGGAAATTGAAGAAAATCACCGCGTCGTCTTCACGAATTAACCCAACAGGTCTATCTCCCTCGGTCGGATCGCCATTCGCGCTGCGCTTTTCAGTGATTACCGCGGGTATCACGAACTCATCCGTCACCTCGCGCTCGTAGTTTGCGCGCATTACAGCAATCGGATCGTCCGAACGGAACTCGCCATTCCCACGAACCATCACCTTATAAGCCTGCTCAATGCGTTGCCAGCGATTGTCGCGGTCCATCGCGAAGTACCGTCCCGAAACGGAGGCAATTCGGCCCGTCTGGTAATCCCGCATTTTCTGCTGCAACTGCGCTAGGAAATCGATTCCTGAATGTGGCGGGGTGTCACGACCGTCAGTGAAGCAGTGGACGAACACGCGCTCTACCTGATTTTCACGAGCCATCCGGAGGAGCGCGAAAAGATGCTCGATATGCGAATGGACGCCTCCATTGCTCACCAGTCCCATCAGGTGCAGATGCCGCTCGCGCCCGCGCCGCATAGCCTCCAGTAGCAGCGGGTTTTGGAAGAATTCTCCGGTCGCAATCTGCGTGTCTATCCGCGTGATGTCCATCAGGATGATTCGTCCGGCACCAATATTCAGGTGGCCCACTTCGCTGTTTCCCATCTGTCCCGGTGGTAGTCCCACCGACGGCCCCGAAGTTTGTATCAGGGTATTCGGAAATCTCCTCAACAATTCGTCGTAGACCGGCTTTTGCGCCAGCGCAATCGCGTTCCCCTTCGTCTCCGGCGAGTATCCCCACCCGTCGAGAATCGTCAGCACAATCGGCTTAGGTCGTTGTCTTCTGACCACGGTTCGCGCTCCGTTAGCCTGTGTAGTCCTTGAACGGTTAGAGATTCAAACAAATCTCAAGCCGTCTTACTAGTGCGGCTGGGAATCCTTTTTACATACTCCAACGAAATCCTGCAGGCAGGCCTGCAAAGGCAATTCGAGTTCGTCGATGTGGAAATGCTGCTTTTGGAGGTCTAGAACGGCAATCAGGATTCTATGTGCCGCGCCCAAAGCCAAAGACTCATGCACAATCTGTTCGCTGTAATCAAGTTCCACATCGCCTCCTGCAATTTCTCGCAGCCCGTTATTCAAAGCAAAAAAGCTGGGGTGGGATTGCTGAAGCGGGACGTAGTATGCCTGGACCAGAAATTTTCTTAAAGTCTCGCAGGACTTCGCCATTGAAACAACATCCACTTTGCTCCATGTGTGGTTCATTCTCGTCGTACCACATTCATTGCACTTGGTCACCTGAAACTTGGTTTTGACGGACTCGTAGTGCTCCTTTGCACGCTCTATATCTGCCGCCGGGAAGGCTTCGGCCCCAAAAATGTCAAGGATTGATTTCCCCAATCTATACTTAGTTACCGCGTGAAAATCGAAGGAGAGATCTGCTTCCTCCGAGGTTCAAATGGAGATAATTTGCAGTGACAGCCCTTTCATACATTCCTCGCAGAACTTTTGGGGCGCTCATGCCACAACCATTTCCACAGAGGAGCAAAATATCCCAGAAGTCCTGCTTGCAAAGAGAATCTAAAGAATAGATCGCCATATTTGCTGAACGCACTCTAAGCTGACGTGACGAAAAGGCGATCTCACCGGCGCGGATGAGATTGGGTAGACCCTCTAAGAATCCTTCGTTTGCACGTGCGAAGCGGTCCCATTCCGCGGGAATGCCAAATACGACAGGAGTGGTCTCGAATTTGCGTTCTGTCATGAATGTGCGAATACCTATTGTTTCCCTAGCACCGTTAGTCCCACAAATTTCGCCGCGCTGCCTAGCTCCTGTTCGATGCGCAGCAACTGGTTGTACTTCGCCACCCTGTCCGAGCGCGACGGCGCTCCGGTCTTGATCTGCCCGCAACCGCTGGCCACCGCCAGGTCGGCGATCGTGACGTCCT
>PKXT01000057.1 GCA_003133505.1 Acidobacteriota bacterium | reverse complement strand
GCGAGGGTCGTTGAGCAGCTCAGTCTTCTCTTTCAGGGGTTGACTCTCCTTGTTCTTCGGAACAAGTGCCAGTTTACCTTGTGTGAATGTTGGGATTGCCACCACTATCTTGCCGAAATACATCGGGCACGTGAGGCTATACAACCGCTCATCCTTCCCGGTGATGTCGATCGCGCGGTAGTCGTGATCGAGGTCTCCCATCTCGATGGCAGTCACGGCGTCAAACGCGGGGCGCGAAGTATTGTAGTGAAACCTCATCCCCGAAGTGCGGGGGAAAGATTCGCCGGGATGAGCCGGAACGTCCATCAGCAAGAATTCGAGGAGATTCTTCAGTTCCTTGCCCGTAAAATAAGCCGTCACGAGCGCGCTCCCGGCTGTCGCATCCACAACGCCGGCTCCGAGAGGTGCCACCGCAAACACGTCATAGACTGTTTGCACGCCTGACTTCCCTCGTGTAAAGCCGGTGCGCATCATCCCGTTGGCGGTACAACTGATGTCCGCTTTCGTGGCGTTTCTGAAGGCGTCTGTGACAAGGTTGGCGAGGGGAGTGCCCGCGGCGATGTCGGTAAACGTGTTAGGAATGTCCTGTGGGACCACCGCCAGCGGCTGATCGATGCTGTATCCGCGCGACGCGAACACCACCTTGGTAACGGTCTTCTTGAACTCGTCGATCTCGGCGGCGATGGCCCGGTCGCCGGCTATGGTGTCGTTGATCGGGTAGAGCCGGTACGACTCGACCTGGAGCTTTGCACCATCCAGTGTGACCACCAGTTCGCCGAGGTTTTCTCCATACTTCCCGGCCTGCACCACTGGCGTGCGGCCTTTGACGATGATGGCCTCCTGCAGCGCAGTGTGGCTGTGGCCGCCAATAACTATGTCGATGCCCGGCACAGCCTCGGCCACGCGCAGGTCATCGCCGTCGGTGTATCGCCCGTCCTTCCCCTTCACCACGCCGCCGTGGCTGAGACAGATGACCACATCCGCCTTCTCCTCCTCGCGGAGAACCTTCACCATCTCCTTGGCGGTCTCGATGGCGTCGGAGAAAGAAGCAGCACCGCCGGTGGTGTAGACGGCGGCCTCTTTGCCGAGCAACCCGAAGATGCCGAAGCGGATGCCGCCGCGCTCGATCACGAGGTTTCGGCGGACCACTCCATCCTTCGCTAGGCGTTGGAGATCCGCCAGCGGCGCATCTTTTGCCGCAAAGTTCGTATTCGAGGCAACCACCGGCAGAACCCGACCGGCTTGGGCGGCCACGCCAATGGATTGACCCAGGCCGTCAGGCCCGAGGTCGAACTCATGGTTGCCGAAGGTGGTGGCATCATAANNAACCCATCCGGGACAGGAGTTGCAGTTCGGCGCCAGTTTCGCGAATGGCCGCGCCGAACGCGGTCCCCATGCTGTAGTCGCCAGCGTCCAAAATCAGCACCGCGCCGAGACCCTGGCGTGCTTTTTTTCTCTGGCTAATCAACGCAGCCAGACGTGCGTAACCACCCAGGGTCTTGTCGTCCCCAGTGCTGAACGGCGTGTAGTCCATGGCCGGACCCAGCCCAATGAAGTTCGAGTGGAGGTCGTTGGTATGGAGGATGGTGAAGGTCGTCCTTTCTGCCGCTGCCGCGCCTAAGTCCCCACATAAAAGGATCGTGGCACCGGCCACCACTGAGCGAGCCAAGAATTCGCGACGAGAAGGCATTTCGTGTCCTGCGAGATCTTTTTGACGCGTGGTTTTCATTGTTGTGCCGTTTCAGTTGGGGTTGGCTGCCCCATTGGGCGCGGATTGAAGTACTTCGACAAGAGGCTTACCGACAGAGCCCGAAGGATAAGTGATGCCTAAGATCGCAGAGAGGGTAGGAGCAACGTCCACTGTTTCTATTTCACGGAAGACTCGCTGAGGGACCATTCCAGGACCAACGAAGATGACCGGAACGAACTGGTCGTAGCGCCACGGCGAGCCGTGAACCGAGGCAACCGTTAGGCCGTCAAAATCATTAATGAACCAGCCGGGCTTGAATACTACATAGATGTCGCCCGATCGCTTCGAATTGTAGTTGCGCAGAATTGCCCGATTCAAGGGCGTATCTGGCAAAGAGCCTTCGGCGAGAGCGCTGCTCGGCAAGGCCAACCAGACGCCATCTATCTTTTCCAGTTCAACCGCGACGGCCCGCTCTACTTCCGCCTGATTCAGCCCTCTCTCGCGGAGTGCATCGTGATTCAGATACACGTAGGGCTGGAAGTAGGACTGGATCAGTTCCTTGTCGATCCCAAACTTTTTCTTCAAGGACTCGATTGCAGGCTGTTTTTCAAGCGTCTTCGGGTCCAGAGCATCGGGTTTGAAGTATTTGGCGTCAATGCCGAACTCGTTCAGGTAGCCCGGTATTTCCGCCGCGCCGTGATCGGCGGAAACTACGATCACCGTATTGGCCAGTCCAACTTTTTGATCGATGAATCTAAATAGCTCGGCGAGCGTCCGATCCAGCCGCAGCAGATTGTCCTCGCTCTCCAGACTGGATGGACCGAACAAATGCCCGACATAATCGGTCGAGGAGAAACTAATGGACAGGTAATCCGTGTTCCCACTCTGTCCCAATTTCTCGCCGTCGATCAAGGCTTCCGCAAACGACAGTGTAAGATCATCGCCCACCGGACTTACGGTCAGCAGGGTTGTGAAATACTTGCTGTCGGATTTTCCAAACGGATGCGGGAAGACGCGTCCATAGCCCGGGAAGTTCGTTTCGTATGGCATGTCGTCGCGGTCGCCGAAGAGATACGTGGACCGATCATGCAGCAGCTCCCATGATTTTCCGGCGTAGCTAAACGCAATGCGCTTGGTATTCCAATTCTTTGCCCACAACGGATAGTCTTTGTAGTAGTAAGTGCTGGTAACAAACTCTCCAGTTGCCTTAGAGAACCAGAATGCCTTTCCTGCGTGGCCCGCCATCGGGACTGCGCCGCGGTCTTTGACGGAGATGGCGAAGATTTTCGACTTGCCGGCATTGGACAGCGCCAATTCATCGCTAAATGTGGAAACCAGAATCGGCGCAGGGGAGCGGCCATCGCTCGTGGCCAAACGCTGTGTAGGATCGATTTCGGCTTCCTTATCAACGCCCGCGCCCTTGGTGAGCAAGGGATATCGCGGATCTTGAATGTTGTAGGTGAGTTTTCCCGTTTCGCGATCCAGCCAGACATTGGCGACCATGCCGTGCGTGCTCGGATCCGCCCCCGTGGCGAGAGTGGTGTGTCCGACGATTGTCTCGGTATTAGCGTGGCGGTGGAAGGCATCCTCATACACGACGCCCCGCTCGTAGAGATACCGGAAACCACCCTCCCCAAGCTCGGAATAATAGCGGTGTGGCAAATCACCACGGAGTTGATCCACGGTGATTTGCAACACGAGGCGAGGCTTCTTTTTCTCTTGCGCGGATGAAGGCATCGCGCTGCAAAGAATCAGCGCGATCGTCGCTAGGAGCGAGGCAAATTGCAGCGCGGCCAGTTTTTTCATCGGCACTTTTTCCATTCGCGTGCAAAGTTTTTCCTCACGACGCGCGTATCAGTCGGTTTGCGCCTTCATTTGGTCTAGCACCTGTTGAATGTTGAAGGATGCGGATTTCTGCCGTTGCGGGAACTCCTTGAAGGTCTGAAGGAATTGTCCCACGATAGCCTGCGAGGGAATCATGATCCAGAGCTTATCGGCATACCAGCGGTCGTACATCTTTGAATCGGGCGTCACTTCGAACGGGTCCTGCCGGAGGTTTACAATTAGGGGCACGGTACGTGGTTTCGCAACGTCGGCCCACCAGGAGTCCTTCGTAGCAAAGGTGACTTTCCAATCGCCGTATCGAAACGCATTGAGGCTGCCGGAATCGTCGAAGTAGAAAATCTCCTTGCGTTGGCCGGGTCCTTTGCCGGAGAGAACGTCGGTCATGTCATACCCGTCGAGATGCACCTTGAACGTCCTGTCAACGCCCTTATACCCTGTGAGGAGTTGCTGCTTCACATCCGGCACACCGGCTGCGGCAAGGAAAGTAGGCGTCCAGTCCTCGTGCGAAGCGATGTCGTTGATGATCGTGTTTGGCTTGATCACGCCAGGCCAGCGCGCTACGCAAGGCACGCGGAATCCACCCTCCCAAGTGGTGCCCTTTTCCCCACGGAAAGGCTCGGTACCGCCGTCCGGCCAGGTGAACTTTTCGGCGCCGTTGTCCGAGGTCAATACAACAATGGTGTTGTCCGCGATGCCCAGGTCATCGAGCTTCTTCAAAAGCTGGCCCACGACCCAANNAACCGCTCTTGTTTTCCCACTCCGGACTGAGCCGGGTCCAGACGTGCATGCGCGTATTGTTGTGCCAGAGAAAGAATGGCTTTCCGCTTTTTACGGATTTGTCCATGAAATCGAGAGAGGCTTGGAGCAGCTCTTCTTCCGCAGTCTCCATGCGCTTGCGCGTGAGCGGACCTGTATCTTCGCACTTCTGTTTGCCCCAGGCGCCGAAACGCGGGTCGGCGGGTGCCGGGTTATCAGAAGTCAAAGCCACGCAACGGAGCACCCCGCGAGGGCCAAATTTCTCCATGAAGGCGGGATCCTTAGGATAGTCCGGGTCTTCCGGCTCTTCCTCGGCGTTTAGATGATAGAGGTTTCCGTCAAAAACATCGAAGCCGTGGACGGTGGGAAGAAATTCGTTTCGGTCGCCAAGGTGGTTCTTTCCAATTTGGGCGGTGGCGTATCCGAGCGGCTTGAGAAGGTCGGCGATTGTGGGGTCTTCCTTCTGCAATCCGAGTGGCGAACCGGGCAGCCCGACAGTCAAGAGACCGGTACGGAAGGGATGCTGCCCGGTAATAAACGCAGCGCGCCCCGCCGTGCAGCTCTGCTGGGCATAGTAATCGGTGAAGAGGGCGCCCTCATTGGCGATGCGGTCAATGTTTGGCGTCCGTCCCCCCATCATGCCACGATGGTAGGCACTGATATTCCAAACGCCGACGTCATCGGTCATGATGACGAGAATGTTGGGTTTTTTTTGCTGGGCGGACAGGGGCAGAGCGGCCAGCGCCATGACATTTGCGAGCGCGATTAGCACGGCTACGCGAAACATGCTTTTTAGTCCGACCAAGTTTTGCTCTCCTCTCAGATGTGATTTAAACCAAGATTGCCCTTTTTGCATCCCGACGTCGGGATTATACACTCACCGGACCGTTGAGTGAGGAGGCCCTGGGCTGGAGATGATACAAAATCGTGCTAAGCATCACCATACCGAGCTTGCCTCGAAAAACTCCCTCTGAGAACTTGCGTCCATCATCGCAAGCTATTACGGAGAGCCTTAGCCTGCGGATCGTCAGGGACCAAATGAACCAACTGGTCGGCATATTCCGTGGCCAATCTTATATTTCCTTTCTCCCGCTCGAAGGAGATCAATGCAAAAAGAACCTCCCGATCAGCCGGTCGCCTCCCATGGGCAAGTGCCAAGACGGATATCGCCTGATCAGCATGTCCACTGGAATTTAGCGCAATGGCATAGACGTAATTGTAACGGATGTTGGCCGGTTGCAACGCCACCGCTTTGGCCAGAAAGGTGAGGGCTTGCTGATATTGCTTCTCCCTGATTTTGAGGAGGCCGAGAGCATAAATGGGCTCTGCCGCAGTTGGAGCAACCGCAATGGCCTTCTCGAGCCATTTCTGGCCTTCATCGTCACGCTGCTGGGTCCGGTAGAGATCGGCAAGGTTGAGCATGGCAGGAACAAAATTTGGATCCAACCGGAGGGCAGTCTGCAATTCACGTTCCGCGTCGTCTGTGCGGCCCATCTGGGCATATAGTAGCGACAAATTCAAATGATTTTCGGGTCGTTCGGCTGAGGCGTTCTCCGATGCGATCAACTCCACAACCGCCCGATCCAGAGCAATCTTCTGTGCCGCTTCCAAAAGATCGGGCGGAGTTCCCGCGAGCAATCGCGCCGCCTCGATACGCACAGACCGTATAGCATCTGTGAGAAGCGGCGCCGCCAAGAGGACACGCTCCTGCGGAGAAAGGGGTTCCAACGCCCCCAACGCCGCACCGCGCACCAATGCATCTTCATCGGCAAGCCCTTTTTTCACAACAGGAAGGGAAGCGGGAGTCAGATACTGCGGCAGCAAAGTCAGCGCCGTGGCTCGCGCAATGGAAGGCTGCGATGAATCCGCGATTAATGCCGACAACTCGTTTTCCGCCGTCACCAAACCGCTGCGGCCCGCATAAAGCGCTCCGACAAATCGCGCCTCTCGCCGGCGATTCGGACCATACCATTTCGCCACCGCATCGGCCGCCCAGTTCGGGGATTTGTCCTTGTGGCACTCGTTGCAGGCGTTCGGAGTTCGGTAGGCAATCGAAAAATCAGGGCGGGGCACTCGAAAGCTGTGATCGCGCCGTACGTCCACGACCATGTACGTCCGAGTCGGCATGTGGCAATTCACGCACAGGGCGCCCGGAGTTCCGTCCCGGTGGTGGTGATGTTCCGTGGTGTCAAATCTTGATAGGAGGTGGCATTGGCCGCACACGGAGTTATTGCTCACGGTGGGCAACTCAGGGCTATGCGGATCATGGCAATCGGTGCAGGTTACTCCTTCATGATACATCTTGCTTTGAATGAAAGAGCCGTATTCATAATCTTCTTCCAGGATTTGACCATCGGGATAATAGACACCTTCCTCTAAAAGGTTCGGGACATATGCGTCGAGGAACCTTTGCCCCGGCACGTAATCGCTGGTGATGGGGCGGCGACGCGAGTGACATGGGGCACACGTCTCAAGTTCATTGTGCGACCGGGCCGGCCCGTTCCAATGCATCGTGTCATCGTCTGGTTTATTGAGTTCCCAGTTTCCCGTGGAATGCTTCAGATCGACCACTAGCCCTGTTTCGCTGTACCTCACATTCATGGGCCCCTTTACATACGAGTGTGCCCAATCCACGTGCTTTGACCCCGGCCCGTGACAGGATTCGCACGAAACATTTATTTCCGACCATGTGGTTCGATAACTATCCGATGCCAGATCGTAGTGCGCACTCAAGTTGGTGGAATGACAATCGGCGCACATGTAATTCCAAGTCTGGTTTCTACCCGTCCAGTGTAGCGGGTCGGTATGCGGCATCGTCTGTTTGGGATAAAGGTGGAACCATCGCTGGCCACCCTGCTCTCTAGCTCGGGAATCCCATGCGATACCAAGACTCTGGAGCCGGCCGCCGGGAAACGGCACAAGGTATTGTTGCAGCGGGAATACCCCAAAGGTGTAGGGGAGTTTAAAATCCCGCAATTGACCATCCGCCGCGTCGGTATGAACGTAAAATGCGCCGTTCTTTTTATAGAACGTGGAAGTTACGCCATCCTTGGTGAAGCGGGCGTCGTTGAAATCGCCGAAGACCGTCTTCTCACTGGCTGGCTGCATTGCGAGGGCGTGATGGGAATCACTCCATTTTTTCGCCTCCTCGGAATGGCACCCAGCACACGTCATTTCGCCGACATAAGCGGGCGATGAAGCGCTCGGCGCTTTGTGTTCGGCGGGAAAATATCCCCCGCCCCTACGCCACAGAAATAAGCCCAACGCAATTGCCGCAACCATGCCAGCGAATAGCGTTAGTCGCAAACGAGGCCATTTGGGCTTGGCTTTACCTGTCATCGCTCTTTCGGTCTAATGATTCGCATAGTCATTGCGCTAATCGAGCTCAGCAAGTATAGCATCGCGGATTTTCTGTCGAATAGCCTCCGATCAGATATGAGCAGCGCCCAAAATTGTTGCCTCCAAGCCGTGCAGAATTTTGGCATAGAGGGGCATTTCAAGCACGTTATCACCACCATCCAATGGACAATAGACTTCCCCTATCTGTTCAGAGCGAGGGAAGCCCACACATTATGGAAGACGATCAACTCGCAGGCGGATCACCCACTATTTAGACCCTGCCGGTGAAATCAGATTTCGCCATCTCTCCCGTTCGAAAAAAAAGATCCCAGAAGTTATCCTCCCCTATCACCCGCCGCAATTCTCTAAATCCAAAGAGCGGAATGAAAGTGGAAAATATAATAACGTTGCGGCAAAGTAAGTCATCAATGCGAATCGCCTGCCAAGCCCGAGATACAGTATCCCCGTGAACGAGGAGTTTGACTCCCTCCTCGACAACATGAAAGGCGAACACAAGCAGGCTAAACAGAAATGCTTTGTTGAGAGCTGACAAAATCAACGGCTTAGCTTCCTGTCTTTTGCCAAGGTGAGCATATTCGCCTATGAGAATGACCTTGGCAATCACAAGAGCATTGATAAGCGCGGCGCCGTAAATAAAATACGAAACATGGAATTTGTCGAGAAGAAGCATGCTGTAGGTCGCAATCGCGCAAAAGAAAAAAGCCAAGTATAGAAAGATGCCGGCCAATTCCTCGAATTCATGGACGACTTTTTTTCTGACCTCAGCCTTTTTGGACCTTAGGGCATTCAATTTTTCTTCTCCTTTTCACACGGCCCGTGCTCTTCGGTCCCTAAATCTACTGGCACATCTGCGTGCCAAGTGTGTCTCCATTGCTTACTTGCCGAGGTGTGCGACAGCAGCGCGAAGTGGGCCGCTGGAGATCTGAATCAGTCCTCCATATGGAGTGTACATTTCCAGGATCAAGAGAATCGCGCCGGAAACCGACAGCGCGGCTATGAAGAAACTGGCTATCACGGTAGCGTTGCGAGGGGCGTAGAGGCCGAAACTGGTAAAAAGCGACGTGATCCAGAACACGAGTACGATGAGCAGAGGCATGGACACCGGGGTCGCTGCTTGCTCATACATCAGCCAGCGCGTTTGTCCTAAACTTATGGCCATGGTCAATGCCTGGGCCTGGAGGGATCGCTGTGAATCATTCTCCGGCGAGAGACCCTGTATTTTGTCGAGGAGAGTTTCGTTGCCGGAGGGGGAAACCTCAGTCCGGGAAAATCTTGCTCTTTCTTTGGGCCACAGGGAATCGAGAACGTGGACCGCGGAACTCCGGATTGCGTCGCGCGCTTCCTTTGTCTGCGGCCCATAATGGGCTAATATCCGGTCCAATACAACGATACTGGCGGACATTTGTGTCAGCTCGGTGCTTTGCGCGTCGTACGCGCTTTTCGCCGAAGCGACCAGCAAACCAAGAACAAGAGCCGCCATAGTGGCGACTAATCCCATCGCCACCCGCACAGCATCTTTCGAATGATCATTTAAATGGGGCTCCGGCAAAGTGGCGCGTAGAAAAGTTCCCAATATCGCTCCGCCGAACATACAGAGGAAGATAATCGAACTGATTGCCATGAAATTCANNTCATGATGGCCAATTTCCATTAGAGGAAGAGGAGACGCACCAATGACACAGTTCACAGCATGGCCGCGACCACCTTCCCCAGAATGGCTATTGCGTAAGAGTTACCGGGGGGCCACTGACTCGCTTCGCTGTGAGGTCAACGGTCACTTCTACTCTGTCGGCAATCTTAATGAAGGGAATACCGCTGTTCATCCCGTAGTCCTTACGGTCAAAGGCCATGGTCCCTTTAATCGTGCCTGAACCTGTCCCCGCGCCGGTAACCGCCAGTGTAAGGGTCTCCGGTTTAGTAACTCCACGTATGGTAAAGTCGCCCTGCACGTCAAAGGTGGTAGGACCGCTCTGTACAATCTTTTTCGAAAGAAACCTGATAACTGGATTGTTTTTGACATCGAAAAAATCTTTGCCTTTCAGCTTTCCATCCTTCATGCCACTTCCGGTATCCACACTGGCTGCCTGAATCTCAATGTCTAATACGCCCGTTGAAACATCGGGCGACGTGAACGTAAGAGTGGCGTTCCACTTATCGAAAGTCCCGTCGATTGCCACTGATGCCTTCACATTAAATTTGACCGTGCTTGCGACCGGCGTGATCACGAACACAGGAGCCTGCGCGCGGGTCATTAATGGGAATCCCGCCAACGCCAAGAGGCATAGGATGGCCGTCCTCGCCATTCTTGCAAAAATTCGTTCGTCAGTTGCACCCTTTGTACACATGGCCACCTTTTCTCGCGCAGGCGCTGGCCAAGCCGGGCTGGCATAGGTTCGCTCCGCGGAATCAATTTCCTGTCTATGCATTGCGTTCATGGTTGTTCTCCTCAGTCTTAAAGTTGTAGTATAATTAAAACGTCGACAAAAGCAAAATACAGCAGCTCCTGGCTCAACTGATCAGCTCTACCTGGCACACTGCGTAAGCCTCTTTGCTTGCTTCCATAAGCTCCTCCGTACGGTCGCGGATTCTAAACCGTAGGTGAGGGCGGCGACTAACAGCCGATCGAGGTTAGTACCCTCCTCCCATTTTCTGGTAGTTGGCATTGGTCGTGGTCACTACAAGCTGCTTGGCGCTAGCGTTAAGCACCGTCTGCTGCGCATAGTTTGTGCCATCGGGCAAGCTGGCCATCTGAACCTGCAATGTTACAGCGTCTTTCGTTTGACCCATGTAGGTGTTGATGTTCAGGGATGTGATCTTTTTAGCGGCGAGGTCGAAGGCGAGAGTCATTCGATCTCCAGGCAGGGCATAACCCATAAAAACCAGATTCACCGATCCTCCCGCGGGATTTATTGAGACTTTGCCCGCCTGATAGGCTCGTTCCATAGCTTGCGCGTCGGGTGGCACGTACAGGCTGAGGAGGCCCTTCACCTCATCCATATACTCCTGCATCTCCCCCTTTTTCTTTTCAATGACTCTCTGCTTCAGTCTGCCCCCGCTGGGTGGTTGCGGCGGTGGCCCGATTGGAGTCTTCTGTACCTGTCCGTCGGGACCGTATACGCACAGCTTTTGCGTGGGGGCCTTGGCATCACCCTTCAGCGTGAGTTGAGTTGTTTCGATCCATTGATACTGCCGCAGTCTCTGTTTGTTTTCGCCCACAGCCTGCTTGACAGCAGCTAGTTTTTGCAATAGCTCCATATTCTGTGCAGATGCAGCGAGGGTGGCTACAAGTACCATTGAGGCGATTATTGCCAGACGCCTGCCGAGTGGAACAGGTGTACCAATGATGGATTGCTTTTCATAATTTGTGGAAAGGCTATGATTCATTAACGTTCTCCTTGTATGCATTGAAACATAACACGCCGCTGAATTGTGCCCGGTGTCGGTATTGGCCATCCCATCTGGGGCGCGCGCTGAAACAACTATGGGATTAGCCCGCATTCAAATATTTTATTGACGATGGGGGCTGCTACTTTGTTTTGTCCTTGTTTCCTTATGGCATAAACAATTCTCACCCTAGGGCCCATCATCGCGAGATATTCCGGACGGATAGCACGGACCACACTGCCAATCCGGAATGAAGAACCACCGCGGGCCATAGACATATTCCACAAACCCCAGCGGCGTAACGGGCTGACAATAAAATCGTCACTACAGCAACATCATAGAAAAGCAAAGCAAAGACTATGCCAGCCGCAGCGCGGTCCTGGCTATTGTTGCGCGCTACCCAGCAAGCGATCCCCAGCGCGAGTAAAGCAGCGCCGGCGATACGAATAAGGGCGATACCGGAAGGCGAGCCGGTGGGCGACCCTAGTAGAAGGATGGCGCCCATCGCAGGAAACAGTGCTAAGCCTGAGCCTGCAAGCACTTCCACAATAGACTTGGCAGTCAACAGTGTTTTTATCGGAGCTTCGCCCGAAGCACGCACACCGATTTTGTCACGATGGACAGGTTGTCCCTGTTGCAGTCTCCTAAATAATATGTCTCCTCGTAG
The DNA here is from genome assembly GCA_003133505.1 of Acidobacteriota bacterium. Taxonomy (GTDB): domain Bacteria; phylum Acidobacteriota; class Terriglobia; order Acidiferrales; family UBA7541; genus PALSA-278. Next base: position 1,472 of record PKXT01000057.1, on the reverse strand, counting down.
CATTTATGAGTCAATCCTCTGGGTGCCTAAAGGCTCGGAAGTAGGACCCATACAGGGTCGATGGAAGGCAACCGAGCGAACATTGGTTGGCTCGATCCCCCTTAGTCCTCCCATTTCGACATCTCTCAAACCCTAGCTTGGTAGTTCCGTTGTTCGATGAGCGAAAGGTGTAAGTTCTTGGCTTTGGGGCGGCTCTTGCGAGCCGCTCGCCATGAAGGTGATTCCTGGTAGTTACTGGGCCTTTGGCCGCCGCCTCAGCCAGGCCATTTTCTTTCCCATCTCCGCCGTAATTGAATCGAGGTTGAAGCTCGCGCCTCGCTGCATCGGCGGGTAATCGATGAAGGTTTAGATTTCCCTGGCCATTACCTGCTGCCAAGATTTCCAATTTGGCCATCCGCATTTCCGAGTGAATTTCCTGAGCTACTGCGAGTTGGCTAGAGCAGCTTTGGCCGCTGCTTCGACCTTCTCCTTCAGGTCTCCAACATTGAAAGACGCACCGGCCTGCATCGGCGGGTATTCGATGAGAGTTGGTATGTACTTCGCGATAATCTGCCCAGGGATTTGGAAGCGCCACATCTCGTGCTTGAAGGAATCCCAGTAGGCAATAGAACCACCCGAAAAGCCGCGGGTCGGCCAATTCATGCGCTCGAATGGGTCCTGGCGAAGGTTTGTCAATATCGGCATATTGGGAGTAATGACTGGGCCGATCCATCCCTCCGGCTGGTCTATGAACTGATACTTGTAGTTATCGTACCGAAGTGCGCCGAGCTTGGTCTGGGCAAAGTACCAGACCTCGTGGCGCTTGGAAGGCCCCTGGTTGGCGATCATGTCGGTCTGGTCATACCCGTCAAGATGGACCTTGTAGGTTCGGTCGCCCATCATTTTGCCCNNGTTGCCGGCTGCGGCCACCAGGGTTGGAAACCAGTCAAGACCGGACATGATGCCATTTGAGACCGAGCCTGGTTTCACATGGTCGGGCCAACGAATTATTGCAGGGACCCGGAAAGAGCCTTCCGTGACCTCACCCTTGGCTCCAGCAAACGGTGTTGTGCCGCCGTCGGGCCAGGTATAGACCTCAGCACCATTGTCGGTAGTGAACACGACAATGGTATTGTCATCGAGACCGTTTTCCTTAAGCCAGTTGAGGACAACACCAATGTTGTCGTCCATCTGCTTGAGCGCGGCTTCTTCCAGCCCGAAATCGGACTGCGGATTGCGCATGGCGTCGTACTTAGGTGAGAGGTGGGTCAGCACGTNNCACACGAAGAACGGTTTACCGGCCTTCTTGGCATTATCCATGAACGCGATGGTGGACTCCGTGATGACCTCGTCGAAGGTTGTCATGTTGTACTTAATACCATCCACAGGGCCCGGCGGCAGTGGCCCCTCATCTTCGATCTTCTGCTTGCCCACAGGCCCCCAGCGCGGCTGGTCGGTCGGGTCATCGGTGTCGGTCGCCCAGCAATGAACCA
>PKXT01000042.1 GCA_003133505.1 Acidobacteriota bacterium | reverse complement strand
ACCATGATGTAGTGAAAATGGGCGATCACGAAGTACGTATCGTGCACATGCACATCCATGCCTAAGCATGCCAGGAACAGACCAGTTAAGCCGCCGATGACGAAAAGACCTATGAAACCCATGGCGTAAAGCATGGGCGTTTGGTAGGAAACCGAGCCTTTGTAAAGCGTAGCCATCCAGTTAAAAACCTTCACGGCCGACGGAATGGCTACCAGATAGCTCAGGAACGAAAACGACATGGCCGAATAAACTGATTCGCTGGNNACCAGAACAGGTGCTGGAACAGGATCGGATCGCCGCCCCACGCCGGGTTGAAGAATCCGATATGAAAGATTCGTTCCATGGCCACCAAGGCAATGGCAATGGCGATTACCGGAGTTCCCAGGATGAAAATGACCGAGGTGGCGTAGTGGGTCCACACGAAGAGGGGCAGCCGGAACCAGGTCATTCCCGGCGCCCGCATGGTGTGAATGGTCACAATGAAATTCAGGCCCGTCAAAATGGAGGAGAAGCCGGTAATGAAGATTCCCAGCGCGGCGGCGACGACGTGGCCGTTGGCATAAACGCTGCTTAAGGGCGTATAGAACGTCCAGCCGGTATCAACTCCTCCGGCGAGTTGCGAGTAGAGAGTGAAAAGGCCGCCGGCAACGTAGATATACCAGCTAAGCAGGTTGAGACGGGGGAAGGCCAAGTCGCGAGCCCCAATCATCATGGGAATCAGAAAATTGCCAAGTACAGCGGGTATGGACGGAATCAGGAAAAAGAAAACCATGGTGATTCCGTGCATGGTAAAAAGACGGTTGTAAGTCTCCGCCGAGACGAATGTGCCCGCGGGGGTGAGCAGGTTAATCCGGATGAGCACGGCGAAAAACCCGCCGACAAAGAAGAAAAAGGTGACGACCACCAGGTAGAGAAGCGCGATACGTTTGTGGTCCGTGGTCAGCAGCCACGACTTCACGCCATATCCTTCGTTCAGATAATTCTTGCGCGGCAGCGCCAGAGTTTGAGCTGAACTACTCATTCTTCATTCACCTTTTCATTCACTTGGCCGCAGGCTTTGCTTTGGCGGCCGTAGCCGGCACGCTGGGGCCCGTTGCTGGAGCGCCGAGCGACTTAACATAAGCCATGAGTTGCAATAACTGATCCTCCGTCACCAGGCCCTGAAATGTCGGCATCAGAGGCTGATAGCCCTCCACGATTTTGGCGGATGGTTGGAGGATGGATTCGCGAATGTATTGATCATCGGCCAGCACGGTTTGGCCGCCTTCCAGTTTTACGGTTGAACCGTAAACTCCCGTGAGGGATGGTCCGCGGCCTTTATTGTCAGGCTGATGGCAGGTATGGCAAGCCAGCGAGTTGAATAATTGCTCGCCACCAGCCGCCAGGCTGACCGGGCCATTGGCGCTCTCGCCGCCCAGCCACGCTTCATAGGCGGCCGGCTCCATTACGTATACCCATCCGCCCATGAGGGCGTGATTGGTGCCGCAATACTGCGAGCAAAAGAGGTGATATTGGCCGGTCTTGGTAGCCTGGAACCAGAGAGTGGTATAGCGCCCCGGAACCACATCCTCCTTTAAGCGGAACGCCGGCACGTAAAAATCATGAATTACGTCCTCACTGGCCATGACGAGTTTAACCGGGCGATTTACGGGAACGTGCAGCTCATTAATCTCCTTGCGCCCTTCAGTATGTTGCAGCTTCCACATCCATTGCTTGCCGACGACGTAAACTTCCATGGCCTGACTGGGAGGTTGCCGCTCGGCAATGTAAATCTCGGCACCCCAGAAAAACATTACCAGACACAGCAGGAAGGGAACCACCATCCAGCCCACTTCGAGCAGGGTGCTACTGTGAACATCGGCGCCCACCTCATCGGGGGCGCGGCGATGATACCGGAACGCAATGTAAATCAACCCCAGGCAAATCAACAGACCGAAAAAAATGGAGACGGCCATCAAATACGCAAACAGCCAGTCCACGGAGCTTGCGAAAGTGGAAGCGCTATCCGGGAATAGTTGGAGTCCTGGTTGCATGCGTTACCGCGCTCCGCTGGTTCGTAAATGCTCAATCTGGCGCATACGATCGGTCCGGCGTGCCCGGCGAATGCAAGCATAAATCAGCAGGCCAAGGCCAAGCAGCGTCAAAATCCCACCCACCCGTAACATTCGTACCACCAAAGCGCCGTACTTCCCGGTCGTTGGATCGTAGTGGTAACAGAAAAGCAGCACCTGATCCACCGGAGTGCCTATCTTGTTGTGCGATGCTTCAATCAATCCCCACCGGATGTCGCGCGGGGAATATTCGATCCCATAAAAATAGCGCGAAATACGCCCTTCCGGTGTTACTAGCAAAAGGCCGCTGGCATGGGCCCACATTTGTGACGGAGCGTCCCACATAAAACGGAAACCCGCGGCTTCCGTCAGCGTGTGAATTTGGGCTTGATCACCGGTGAGAAAATGCCAGCCGGAGTCGCTCGCTCCTCGCCTGTAATGCGCCAGCACGTCTTGTTTCTTGGCCAGGGCATCTTGCGGCGTTTCACGGGGATCAAAGCTAACCACGACGACCTCAAAATCCTGGCCGGGGTTGAAATTGATCATCTTCAGGCTGCCCACCAGTCCCTGTAAGGCTTGGTTGCAAAGCAGCGGGCACTTGTAATAGACCAACGCCAGAATCACAGGCTTGCCATGGAAATAGTCGCCAAGATGGACGGTCTGTCCATTCTCATCGTGAAACTGATCACCGAGAGGTAGCGGCCCATTCAGAGGAGGCTTAAAGCCGATATCCTGAAGCTGGGGAGGCAATCCCTGGCTGCTGGTGGGCGCTGGCGAAAGAAGATCTTGAGCCCGAGCTGGAGATCCCGAAACCGCACCCACTATCAGCACGAGGCAAAGTACCCCGCACCAGACAAATGGAAACCGCATTTGGCGCGTATTGGGCAAGGCCATCCTAATAATCGGAGCGATCACGGGCGAACACCCGCACCAGCGGCATTGGATGGCACAGCGGCCTTTCCAGCCGGGGGACTGGAATCGGGCTGCGATAATTTGTTCGCTCCTCTGGCGCTTGCCGCGACAACTGGTTTCGCGGCCGCCGTGGTATGTACCTGCGGCAATCCGTTTTGAACGATTTCGTCCATGGCCTGTTGAATGGGAATGTGGGTAATCCCTGCCGATTCATTCACCCAACCGCTGCCGCCTAGCTGCATTCGGGCCTGCGACAGCACATCGCGCAATTCCTGCGGTCCTAATATTGGATGTCCCGGCTCGCCCTGCAAACGCGGTTCGGGAGGAAGTTCGGGCGCCATGCCAACGCGCAACGGGGAGATAATCGGCTCATCCGCGCGTTGGCGTGCATCCATGATCCGGAAAGTGATCCATACGACAAACATGGAGACGAACAGCGTTACCAGAAGCGCGACACCTAGACCCACGATGGAGCCTACCCGGATGTCGGTAACCTCAAAAGTGACCTCCGAATTCAGCAGGTGGTCGGGATGCTGGGCGTTGGAATATTCGTCGTGTATGTTTGCTCGCGAGATGTTCATTCGTCATCGCCATGCTGCAATGCATTTTGCAGATTGCTTTCCCCGATGGGAAGCAATGGCCTGCGCTTTAATTCTGTGAAGTAAACTCCCAGCCAGATTCCGCCAAGAGCGATGGGCGCCATCACGTCCATCCAGCTTATCTGAAAACCGCCATGGTGAAATTCAGGCACGGTCATCCATACCAGGTCCACCCAGCGCATGGCGAATAAGCCGATGGCTACGGCGGCCAGCCCGCCGGCATTGCGCTTCAAGTCTCGCGACAACAGCAGCATAAACGGCACCGCGAAATGAAAGACCACGATAAATAAACCGACCATCCGCCAACTGGTATTCAGGCGGTGGAGGTACCAGGGAATTTCCGTGGTGAGATTTCCTGCCCAAATAATCAACAATTGGGAGAAGGCAAAATAGGCCCAAACCATCACGAAAGCCAGCAGTAATTTTCCGAGATCGTGAAAGTGGCGGGGCTGCAGCAAATCCGCCATCAGTTCGTGATGGGCCAGCAGCAGCATGATGATGATGATAAATGCCAGGGCCCCAAGCCCCTGTCCGCCCACAATCAACATTCCGAAGATGCTCGAATACCAGCCCGGCGCGAGCGACATTACCCAGTCAATGCTCGCGAAGGTCATCGTAAATCCATAAATGATGATTGCGGGTCCGGCCAGTAGCTGGAGCCGGCGAGTATTGCTGTAGCCCGGATTCCGGTCCTGCTCAAGCGACCACCTGTCCAGAATGAACGCCAGAAATCCCCACACAATGAAATAGATGATGGCGCGAATAATGAAGAAATTGACGTTTAGATACTGGGCCTGATGACCGGTGAGCCGTCCTGGCGCGCTCCATGCGTAAAGCCGCCGCATGCCGAACAGGATGGGCAGAAAGAATAGCGCCAGCAGAGGCATTGTCCGTGTGGCGGCTTCAAGCGGACGCCGGATCATGATGCCCCAGGCTCCGCCGGTAAGGAATTGCAGCATCACCAGCGCCATGGAACCCAAAACCACGCCGCACCACAGTAAAAATCCGATGAGGTAGGACTGCAGAAACTGTGTTGGATTCACGACCCAGCCAATCGCGCAAAGTATCAACGCGATTCCACCCACGATGAATGCGGGTTTGCGAAGGCCCACGATTTCAGCGGGCGCGGCGTAGGATGGGATGGCGACTGTGCCCTTTGTGCCTCCGCTCATTGTTGCCCGCCCTGTGAATTGGCCGGCACATTGCTGGTTGTCGCGCCCGGCGCCGCGGGGGCGACCTCGTTCGCGGAATGCTGAGGCACATCAGAACTTGTTGCGTTCTGGCTAAGCTGCAGCGCGCGAATGTAAGCGATGATGGCCCAGCGGTCATGCGGGGAAACTTGCGCCGAATAGTCCTGCATGGCGCCAAAGCCATGGGTAATCACGTCATAGAAATGGCCCACGGGTGCATTGCGGAGGCGCTCAATATGATAGGAAGGCGGATGACGCAGGCCGCGCTGGGTGATGATGCCGTTGCCGTCACCCAATAGGCCGTGGCAGGGCGCGCAATAGACGTTGAATCGCTGTTGGCCGCGCTCCATCACCTGACTCGTCACTGGGAAAGGGAATTGATTCGATTCCGGAGCCACATTCAAGTAGTCGTCATCCATGCTGCCGTAAGGGACAGTGTCGTCCACCTGGGGCCGCGCTGATCGGCCATCCGCAAAAAATGAACTGGGGCTGAGGGGCAAATACTTTGGCTGTTGGGCCATCTGCTGCTGGCAGCTTGTAAGCAGTAGAATCGAGGCGCAAAGAAACGCGACGGGGCCTAATTTGCCAACCCGCAGGCCAATACGCGTCCCGTTTCCTCGTGGATGCAAAAACGAGGACATCCTAGTAGAGCACCTCGGTAACGTCATGCGAGTGCAGGCCCTCTAAAAACAGACGCGTTCCTCGAAGATCGAATTTAGGGTCATCCGCTTCGATGCACAGAAAAAAACGGTCGCGCGTAGCCAAGGCGAAGCGTGGGGCATTAAACACGGGGTGGTGCGGCCGGGGAAGCCCATTCAGCGCAAGCATGCCTAGCACACAGAAAAGAGAAGCGAACAGGATCGTCATTTCGAAAGTGATTGGAATAAAAGACGGCCAGCTATTCAGCGGACGTCCACCAACATTGATCGGATAAGAAATGGCCGAGCACCAATACTGCAAGTAGTAGCCGCCCGAACAGCCCAGAATCCCCCCGATTAAGGTGACCAGAGGCACTCGCGATTTACGGAATCCCAGCGCATCGGCCAGACCCTTTACCGGATAGGGGACATATGCATCCATGCAGCGGTAGCCATTTTCACGGACGCGCTCGCATGCGGCGATGAGTTGCTCGGGCTTGTCAAATTCGGCGATTAGACCATACAGAGTAGGGATCTTATACATCAGTGATGTCCCTCCTCTTGCGTAGTGTGAACGAGCTCACGCATTTCGAAAATCGATATCATGGGCAGGAAGCGGATGAAGAGGAAAAGCAGCGCGACAAAAAGTCCCATGCTGCCAAATAGTGTTGCCCAGTCCCAAATGGTGCCGTTGTACCTGCCCCAGGAAGACGGCAGAAAATCCCGATGAAGGCTGATCACGACGATAACAAACCTTTCCAGCCACATCCCAATATTTACCACGATGGCGATGCAAAACAGCGGAATGGGCGAAGTGCGCATTGTCTTGAACCATAGGAGCTGTGGCGTGAGAATGTTGCAGAGAATCAGCAGGTAATAAAGGAACGAATACGGTCCGTGCAGGCGGTTCCAGGCCAGATAAATCTCATACGTATCATTGCTATACCACGCCGTGAACATTTCCATGATGTAGCCGTAGGCGACGATCAGGCCGGTGGCCAGCATAATGCGCGCCATGTTGTCCAGGTGGCGAATAGTGATGAAATCTTCCAGCTTGTAAGCCGCCCGTAGCGGAATCGCCAGCGTCAGCACCATGGCAAAACCGGAGAAAATTGCGCCAG
>PKXT01000252.1:11490-13836 GCA_003133505.1 Acidobacteriota bacterium | reverse complement strand
GCACCGAAATGTGCATCATCCCCTACGCCACGCAGCAAGGCGAAATTTCCTTCTGCGCTTACAATACCGGCGTCGGCTGGCGCAAAATTATCGAAAACATGTACAAGAACGCCACTGTGGCCCAGTGGTACAAGAATCATGGCAAGCACGAGATTTACGCCAAAGGCAAGAAAGTCGACCTCAACCATTACGAACATTCGTTGAGGATTGACGAAGAAGACGCGTCTCGCGTTCGCCATCTCGACGACACCATCCCGCAAACCGCCGCGGAAGAGGATCGTATTCGCCGCAAGCAGGCTATGGAAGAGGCCGCCAAAGTGCGCAAGATTTACGAGGAATTGGTTCTTAGGAAGCCGGCTGAAACCGTTGTCCAAATTGGGTCACTGACCGCCATGAAGACCGCGGTACCTGGCACGGGTCGTCTGGAGACCATTTCCCCCGTCAAAGCCAACGGAAATGGCAATGGTCACGGAAGCAACGGCCATTCAAATGGAAATGGAAGCGGTCACTCAAACGGCGACGGCGCAGCCCAGCCAGCCGAAACTGAGATGGCCCACGCCTCCGGCGACTAGTAATCTTCGATCAGATAAGGTGAAGAGGCCGCCCGTCATTTTTGGGCGGTTTCTTTTTTTTACTCGCCCTGTCCCACAGATTACGCAAATAGGGCACTAGCCGCGCTCCGCGAAGTATGGCAAACTCGACTCTCTGACGAGATTGGCGGAAAGCGGCCAAGTATCGCGCCGCTAGTCTGCGCCCCACGGAAAAGCATAAAAACTGATGGATCCCCGGTTCATCCGCAATTTTTGCATCATCGCGCACATTGACCACGGCAAATCCACGCTGGNNAGCGCGAGCGCGGCATTACCATTAAGGCCAAGAGTATTCGTCTCCATTACACCGCCAATGACGGCAACGAATATCGCCTCAATTTGATTGACACCCCCGGCCATGTGGATTTTTCCTACGANNTGGTGGACGCCAGCCAGGGCGTGGAGGCCCAGACCGTCGCCAATGCATTCTTGGCCGCCCGAAATCACTTGGAAATTATTCCCGTCATCAACAAAATTGATTTGCCCGCCGCGCAGCCCGATCAGGTGAAAGAGCAAATCGAAAATGTGCTGGCCATTCCCGCCGGTGATGCGTTGCTAATCAGCGCCAAGAGCGGCATCGGTGTCGCCGACGTGCTCGAAGCCATTGTGAAGCGCGTTCCTCCGGCGCAAGGCTCCGCTGATGCTCCCTTGCGCGCGCTGATTTTTGATTCATGGTTCGATATCTACCGAGGTGCGGTGGTGCTGGTACGCGTAATGGAGGGGCGTATCATGCCGGGCATGAAAATTCGTCTGTGCGCGAATGATGAAGTGTATGAGGTTGAGCATCTCGGAGTCCTCACGCCCAAGGCTGTCACTTTGCCGGAACTTTCCGCTGGCGATGTTGGTTTCATCATCGCCAATATCAAGCGCGTGGCCGACGCGCGCGTCGGCGATACAGTGATTGAGGCCGCCCGTCCCGCCGCCGCGCTCCCTGGCTTTGAAGCCATTCAGCCAATGGTCTTCGCCGGCTTGTACCCCGTGAACGCCAGCGATTACGAAGTCCTCCGCGATGCTTTGGGAAAGCTGCAACTGAACGATGCGGCCTTTTTCTACGAACCCGAGAATTCCGTTGCCCTAGGATTTGGTTTTCGCTGCGGATTTTTGGGTCTGTTGCACATGGAAATCGTGCAGGAGCGGCTGGAGCGCGAATTTAACATTGACCTGATCACCACAGCGCCCAGCGTTCGCTATCGTATTACGACGACCGCGCAATCCACAATGGAAGTGGATAATCCCACACGCTTTCCGGACCCTTCGTTAATTGAACGAATTGAAGAACCCATATTGATTGCAACCATCATTACATCGGAGGAATCGCTGGGCGGGATTTTCGCGCTGTGCGAGGAAAAGCGCGGCGTGCAGAAAAATTTCGAATACCTCTCCACCACGCGCGTAATGCTCACCTACGAAATGCCTCTCAACGAAATCGTTCTCGATTTTTACGACCGGCTGAAGAGTGTCTCTCGCGGCTACGCCTCTTTGGATTATCGCCTGGAAGGCTACCGCGAGGCCGATCTCGTAAAATTGGATATTCTCGTTGGAGGCGAGCCGGTGGACGCGCTGACCGTCGTTTGTCACCGGGACCAGTCCTTTGAACGCGGGAAGGAATTAATCAGCCGATTGCGCAAATTGATTCCCCGGCAGATGTTCGAAGTGCCTCTGCAGGCGGCCATTGGCAGCCGCATAATCGCGCGTGAAACCATCAGCGCGCTACGCAAAAACGTACTGGCCAAATGCTATGGCGGTGATATTTCCC
>PKXT01000252.1:0-11483 GCA_003133505.1 Acidobacteriota bacterium | reverse complement strand
TGGATATTCCCCAGGAAGCGTTTCTCGCAGTGCTTAAGGTCACAGGCAGCGGCGACGACGAATAAGCGGGGGAGATGTTTGCGATATCCTGAATTGGGCCGAGTCCTCCCCGATAGTCCAACGATTTGTGACGTTTTATAGCCCGATGATTTTTTTTTGCAGGACTCTGGCGTCCACCTGTCCACGTGCCAGTCGCACGGCGATTTCGTCTCCCGCTGCCACCTGATCCGGCGAGCGCAAAATCTTTCCCGTGCTGTCGTACGCAATCGCATAGCCGCGCCCCAGTAAGCCAAGCGGACTGCGCTCCTGCAATCGAATCTCCAATGCCTCAAACTGGCGCCGCCGGGCAACCAACCTCCGCGCGGCCACCGATTGCAGCGCGTCCGTTGCGGATTCCAATCGTCGCCGATGCCGGCTGAGCCAGACTCGCAAATCGAGAGCAGCCAGACGCAATTGTAATTTGCTGAGCGTCCGGCGGCGGCGCGCAGTGATTCGCTCCAGTGACGCTGCCATCTCTCCCGCCAGACTCATAATGCGCGCGCGCAATAGACCGGCGCGCTGCCTCAGGNNAAACCCAGCAGCCGTATCTGCGAAGCCGCCAGCCGTCGCTGGGAAACTCTCAGCCTTGCGCGAAAACTATCAACCATCTCCGATTGCAGCACATCCAGCCGTTGCTCGCCGCCGCGGAGTATTTCTAAAGGCCTCCGAAACGCCCTCCGCCCGCGCAACTCATGCAGCCTCCCCTGCAGGATGGCGATTCGATAGCGCATTCGCTCCTGAATTTGTTGCCCTAATCGTCGAATATGTAACTCAAATTCCTCACGCCGCTGCACAACGATTTCCGCCGCCGCTGAAGGCGTGGGCGCGCGCAAGTCGCCCGCGAAATCCGCAATCGTGAAATCCGTTTCGTGCCCAATGCCGGTAATCAGCGGGATTTCGCTGCTGGCAATGGCCCGGGCCACAATTTCTTCATTAAAAGTCCACAAATCCTCCAGGGACCCGCCGCCGCGCGCCAGAATGATGACGTCCACTCCGCGCACCTTATTGAAATGGCGGATTGCGGCCACAATTTCCGCCGCCGCGCCCTCGCCCTGCACGCGTACCGGAAAAATAAGCAAGCTCACGTTGGGAAAGCGCCGCTCAAGTACGCGAAGAATATCATTCACCGCTGCACCCGTCGGAGACGTCACCAGCCCAATCCGCCGCGGTAATACGGGAATGGTTTTCTTGCGCGCCTCATCGAAAAGCCCCTCCGCAGCCAGCTTTGCTTTTAACTGCTCAAAAGCCGCCTGGAGGGCGCCTGAGCCCACCGGCTCGATGTAGGAAACCTGTAGCTGATACTCCCCGCGCGGCTCAAACACGCTGAGCGCGCCGCGCACCAGCATGTGCATTCCCGGCTCGGGCCGGAATTTCAACCGCCGGGCACAGTCGCGAAAGCATATGCAGCGAATCTGCGCACGCGCATCCTTGAGCGTGAAATAAAGGTGCCCGGGCTGCGACGCCGTGTAATTGGAGACCTCTCCTTCCAGCCACACATCGCCGAATTCCGATTCAAGCAATCCAGTAATGCGCGAAGTAATTTCGCTCACCGACCAGATGCGGCGTTCGGGCACGAGATTAAGGGATATCTGGTTCATTTGATTAGGTAACAGATGGGTTTTCCAGGTCCCTCATTAATATTGTCCTGATTACCGCCGTAGGACCTTCACGATCCACATGACAAGCGTGAGGACGAGGCTAACCAGAATGCACGTGACAATCGGGAAATATACCGTTCCGTGACGGCCCGAATAGGCTATGTCGCCGGGCAATCGTCCCATTCGAAGCGGCAGCCCAGGACTCGCCATTATAAGGGCTCCGACGGCTACTAGGGCGATGACCGCGATCAGCAGGAACATGCCAAGTTCGCGAACAGCTTGTTCATGTGACCAGGGGGTCATTCAACGAAAAGCTTAGGCTTCGTAAGACACGAGCGCAACCATTGTGGGTGACCGTGTGATGGGGGCGATTAAAATTGCATTCTCAGCAGTACCGGCCAAAAGCTCGGTCTCCCAGAGACTCTGTCGCGCAGTGCGATGGGAACTGTGGGGCGGTTAAATCAGTTCGTAGCCGGCGAAGAAGTAGCCAATTTCGAATGCGGCGGTTTCGGGCGCGTCGGAACCGTGCGTGCAATTATTCTGAATGCTCGCGCCAAATGAATTGCGAATAGTCCCTTTCGCGGCTTTGGCCGGATCGGTGGCTCCCATGGTATCGCGCCAGCGGGCAATGGCATTATCCGCTTCCAATACCATGGCAATAATTTTTCCCGAGCTCATGAATTCGGTCAGCTCGCCGAAAAATGGCCGCGCGCGGTGAACCGCATAGAAACCCTCTGCCTGCGCTTTGGTCAACCGCATGGATTTGATCGCCGCAATCTGGAATCCGGCGGTCTGAATGTGCTTCAGAATTTCACCGGCGATGCCGCGCGTCACCGCGTCGGGCTTGATAATGGCAAACGTGCGTTCCATATTTTCCCTCTCCAATATTTCTTCAGCCTTGCGCTATTGCTGCTTCAATGCAGCCGCCATTGTTGCTCCGATGTCCGCGGGGCTTTGCACGCACCGGATTCCCGAAGCTTCCATGGCCGCGTATTTATCTTTTGCTGTTCCCTGTCCGCCGCTGATGATCGCGCCCGCATGGCCCATGCGGCGTCCAGGAGGGGCGGTCTGCCCGGCGATAAATCCCACCACCGGCTTGCGCACAGTGGCTTTGATATAGGCGGCGGCGGTCTCCTCGGCATTGCCGCCGATTTCACCAATCATCACAATGGCTTCAGTCTCCGAGTCGTCATTGAATAGGCGAATCGCGTCCAGAAAACTTGTGCCGATGATCGGATCGCCGCCGATTCCTATACACGTGGATTGTCCAATACCTAGCGCGGTCAATTGCGCTACCGCTTCATACGTTAGAGTTCCGCTACGACTGACCACTCCCACGCGTCCCGCTTTGTGAATGCTCCCGGGCATAATTCCAATTTTGCATTTGCCGGGAGAGATAATTCCCGGGCAGTTGGGCCCGATGAGGCGGCTCTTCGAATCGCGCAGCACGGCGGCGACGCGCACCATATCCAGCGCGGGAATCCCTTCAGTAATGCAAACGATTAGTGGCAAACCTGCGCCGGCGGCTTCCAGAATCGCATCCGCGGCAAATGGCGGAGGCACGAAAATCACCGATGCGTCCGCCCCGGTTTCACGGACCGCCCGCGTCACCGTGTCAAAGACGGGCACGCCGAGATGCGATGTCCCGCCTTTGCCTGGTGTCACTCCTCCAACGATTTTTGTTCCGTATTCGATGCATTGCTGCGCGTGGAAACTGCCTTCACGACCGGTGATGCCCTGAACGAGCACACGAGTTTTTTCATTTACCAGGACGCTCATATATTTCTCGATTTGCCTTGTTTCAGTGGGCTTGTGCGGAAAGGTGAATGGCTTTCCGCGCGCCGTCTTTCATGTTCTCGGCCACGGTGAAGTTCAATCCCGATGCCCGCAAAATTTCCTTGCCCTGCGCGACGTTGGTTCCTTCCATCCGCACCACCACCGGCACGGTGAACTTCAATTCCCGCGCCGCGTTCACTACGCCTGTCGCGAGCACGTCGCATCGCAAAATCCCGCCAAAAATATTCACGAACACACCGCGTACATTGGGATCACTCAACAGCAGCCGGAACGCGTTTTTTACTTGTTCAGCCGACGCGCCGCCGCCCACGTCTAGAAAATTTGCCGGACTGCCACCGCACAGCTTGATAATGTCCATGGTGGCCATGGCCAGTCCCGCGCCGTTCACCATGCACGCCACGCTACCGTCGAGCTGGATGTAATTGAGCTTGAACTTGGCCGCTTCCACTTCCAGTGGCGTCTCTTCGTCAATATCGCGCAGCTCGGCAAACTCGGGATGCCGGAAAAGCGCATTGTCGTCCAGGGTCATCTTGGCATCCAGCGCCACCAGCCGGTTGTCGCCAGTAACGATGAGGGGATTGATCTCAATCAGCGTGGCATCCGTTTCCAAAAACGCGCGATACAGCGACTCGAAAAATGGAATTGCCGGCTTTACCAATTCGGCGGGTAAGCCCAAACCAAAAATCAGATTGCGCACCTGATAGGGTTGCAGTCCCGCTGACGCCGAAATCGTTTCCCGCAAAATGGTTTCAGGGTTGTCCTTGGCAACTTCTTCAATTTCCATTCCGCCAGCCGCGCTGGTCATGAATACAGGAGATCCCGTCGCGCGGTCCACCAGGATGCTCAGATAGAGCTCCTTGCGAATGTCCAAGCCTTCTTCCACCAGCAGCCGCCGGACCACGCGACCCTCGGCCCCTGTCTGTGGGGTTACCAGCGTCATACCCATGATTTGCGCGGCAAGCTCTGCCGCCTGTTCCGGAGACTTCGCCAGCTTCACGCCGCCAGCCTTGCCCCGGCCACCCGCGTGAATCTGTGCCTTCACAACCGCAACGGGCGTACCAAGTCGACGGGCAATAGCCGTGGCCTCTATCGTATCTTTCAGAATCACTTCGCCGCGCGGCACTGGAACACCAAACTTCCTCAGTATCGCCTTGGCTTGATATTCATGAATCTTCATGGACCATCCACATCCGTATTATTTCTCGCCTTGCAAACTACCAATTTTATCTGGAAGGCGTTCCGCGGGCAAACCGACGTCGCTATGATCAATTCCGCTCGCGGCGTTACATCGCCACGTTTTTGACGTGGGTGCCGATATACCACTCATTGCCAAACGGATCCGAGACGGCGCCCACGAGATCGCCATAGGGCTGCTCCGCTGGAGCGAATATGGATGTGGCGCCCCACCCCACGGCTTGCTGATACCGCTCATCGGCGTGATCCACATAAAGGTAGAACATCGCCGGCATGGGTTGAAACGTTCCGTGCGCTTCGCCCAGTTCCAGGATGGAATCGCCGATCAAAATCCTTGCGTGCTGCACCGTATCGTTAGGGGTATGCACACGAAATATCTCCTTGGCCCCAAAGGCTGCTTTCAGAAAATCGATCATTTCCCCCGCGCGTATTACATGCAAAAATGGGGTCACCGTGTGGAGTCCGTGTGGCGGCTTTTCGCTGTCTCCATGAGTGGCGATATACCAGAGATTGCCGGCGCAGTCTTGCACGCCCGCTTCCCGGTCGCCATAGGATTTATCCGTTGGTGGTTGCAGCGACTTTCCCCCCGTGTCCACTGCGCGCTGATACACCGCGTCCGCATTCGGCACGTAGAGATGCAGCCCCATGGGGCGCGATTTCGCTCCTGATGTTCCGCCGCCTCCGACCATCAACATCGAATTGCCGATGCGCACCTCGCAATGCGTTCCGCCAGCCGAGCCGGTGCCTCGCAGTGTTTCTACCCCGCCAAACGCGTTTTTCATGAATTCAATCACCGGGTCAGGCTGCTCGGCTATCAGATACGGCGTAATGGTATGAAAGCCTTCACGGATTGGGTTAACTGACGCGGTCATCTCATCATCCTTTCATCGAGTATAGGAAAGCCAATTCTATCTTACCGGTTGATTCATGCAATGGCTGATCCCCGCCGTCTTTCCATGATTACGCACACTCTGCAAACGCTGAAATTCGCCGTTATTGTCACGAGCCCGCCCGCCGGAGAGTCATATATATATGGATCAATTTCGCTGATCCGTAAGAGGAGCGGGATTAAAGCCGCCATTTTGCGGTAAGCTAATAACCTTGCGCCTTTAAATAAAGGAGAACCACCGATGGAAACCTCACAAGGCAATAAGTGCGCACACCCAATTTGCTCTTGCACCACCACCAGCGGCAAATATTGCAGCACGCAATGCGCGGCCATGGAAAAGACGCCGGATGTGGACTGTATGTGCGGTCATCCTGGCTGCAAGGGCCGCACCGAATAATTCGGCTCGTCCTTAACTCGTTCCAGCCAATTCGCACCTCACCGTGGTGCGAGAGCGATCGCTCGCCGAATTCGCGCGCGCCTTCCGCGGGCATGGAAGACCCCTGCCAATTGCGCCGCTGTTGCAATGTGCGGGAACATTGTTAATCCATAATTTATCCCGCGCTTTTCCTCTGACTTAGTCCGGCATAGGCCTGCTTCCGGTGATATTCTCGTTGCCTGTGGAGAGTCTCCCCCAGCCATGAATCAATCAAAGGATCCAGCGGTTTCCGTGTCCGACGCGGAAGCTCTTGCCAGCGCGGAGCGCTACCTGATGAATACGTACCGTCGGCCGCCGGTCGTGTTCGATCACGGCCGCGGTTGCAAGCTCTACGAGTCCCATGGACGTGCCTATCTGGATTTTCTCGGCGGCCTCGCGGTCAACGCGCTGGGTTATTCTCATCCCCGGATCGTAAAGGTGATTCGCCGTGAAGCGGGGCGCGCCATTCACCTCTCTAATCTCTTTCACAACCAGTTCCAGGGGCCGCTGGCGAGAAAGCTTGTCGAATGGTCGGGGATGGACCGCGTCTTCTTTACCAATAGCGGCACGGAGGCGGTGGAGGGAGCTGTAAAACTCGCTCGTGCGTTCGCTCGCAATCAGACGCCAGGCCCTGTTCCCAAAACTCGAATCCTCGCCTTGGAAAATTCCTTTCATGGCCGCACGCTCGGCGCGCTTTCGCTTACTTACACCGAAAAATATCGCACGCCGTTTACGCCGCTAATGCCAGGCGTCGAATTTGTGCGTTTTAATGACGTTGCCGACCTAGAGAGTAAATTCGATGAGTCGGTCTGCGCGTTCATCGCGGAACCGGTTCAAGGCGAAGGCGGCATTCACGCCGTCAGCGATGCTTTCTGGATGCGCGCTCGCGCGCTGGCCACGCAGCATCGCGCCGCGCTGATTGCTGACGAGATTCAATGCGGCCTGGGGCGCACCGGAAGATATTTCGCCTACCAGAAATTTGGCGGCCCGGAATGTTTTCCGGACATCGTGACCATAGCCAAGCCGCTGGCAGCGGGAATCCCTCTGGGAGCGATGCTGGCGCGTGAGGAGGTTGCGTTCGCGTTTTCGCCGGGTATCCACGGGACGACATTTGGCGGCGGTCCGCTGGCCTGTGCCACGGCCCTGGAATTTCTGCGCGTGGTCGAAGACGAACATCTGCTCGAAAACGTTCGCGAGCGCGGAGAGGAAATTCGTGCTGGCTTGCAGCGCTTGGCGGCCCGCTTTGACTTCATTCGCGAGGTCCGCGGCGAAGGGCTGATATTGGGCCTCGAGCTGTCAATTGACGGTCGCCCCTTGGTGGATGAAGCCCTGCGCCAGGGGCTGCTCATTAACTGCACGCACGAACGTACCCTGCGGTTTCTGCCGCCCTTCATCATCCGTCCAGCCGATGTGAAAGCGTTTCTTCGCAAGCTGAAAACTGTGCTGGCGAGTGCTTCACAACTTGATCGTGCTGGGGCACCGTGAATTGGATCGATCGAATATATTTTGGATGGTCGGCTTGTTCGTGGCCGTCCGGACCCTTGACTTGCAGTCCAGCATCGGATACTTTCAAAGTGTTCTTGATAGAGGCGCGGAGGCCATGAGTAGCCGGGGTTGCGATTCCGAGTANNGGCTAATACCTGCCCACTGTCATCCGTGAAAGCGGATGGAGCGCTATTGAGGAGCGAAGAAACTCGAGTCATCATCCCTCGCGGATTTTCCTTCTCCCGTTCCATCCCTCATTAATGTGAAACTCGAAAAAACACTGGCTATTGCAGCATCTCTGCTGCTGGGGAATGATGAACCTTTTTGAACTAGCTCGAACGCTCGTTGATATCGAATCCATCACCAACCACGAAAGTGCGGTGGGTTCCTTTCTATTCGACCTGCTAACTGGGATGGTTCGCGCATCCAGGCCACAGGGGCGAATTGAGCGCTGCGAGGTCGAGTCCGGCCGCTTTAATGTTTTTGCGTGCTGGGGCGTGCCGGTCGTCACGCTATCAACGCACATGGATACGGTTCCTCCGTTTTTTGCCTCCCGCGAAGATGACGAACATATCTGGGGGCGCGGCTCGGCTGATGCCAAGGGCATCATCGCGTCCATGATTGGCGCGGCTGAAGCTCTCTTGAATTCGGACGTGAGCAATTTCGGATTGCTTTTCGTCGTGGGTGAGGAGAGGAACAGCGCGGGCGCGCTTGCGGCTGCGAGAGATCCTCGCGGCTCGCGCTTTCTTATCAATGGAGAGCCCACCGAAAACAAACTCGCTCTCGGCACCAAGGGCGCGCTGCGATACGAAATTCGTGCGACCGGCCGCGCGGCCCATTCCGCTTACCCCGAACTGGGCGAATCGGCGATCGAGAAAGTATTGGACGCTCTCGCCGCGATACGAAAGATTCCATTGCCGGAGGATGCGCTTCTCGGCAGAAGCACGTTGAACATCGGCGTTGTTTCCGGCGGTGTCGCTCCGAATGTTATCCCCGAAGATGCCAAGGCTGAGATTCTGATCCGGTTGGTTGGTGATCCCGCACCCGTTCGCGATTCAATTGGCCGCGCGGTTGCCGGATACGCGGAGGCGCGAGAGGTTTTGTGCATTCCGGCGGTTCATTTTGACGCGCTGGACGGGTTCGAAACTACGGTGGTTTCCTTTACGACTGACGTGCCCGCTTTCGGTGGCGCGTGGGGCAAGCCGTTTGTGATTGGTCCCGGCAGCATTCATGTGGCGCACACATCCGGCGAGCATATTACCAAGAAACAGATTCTGGAAGCTGCGAACATTTACGAACGGATGGTGAAACAACTCCTTGCCAGTGCATGAAAATCACGCTGGAAAACGGATCGAGGTTGGCATTCTCGGCGCCACGGGGATGGTGGGCCAGCAGTTTATGCGTTTCCTTGCGGGCCATCCGTGGTTCGAAGTTACATGGGTGGGTGCGAGCGATCGCTCGGCGGGCCGCAAGTATCGCGAGGCCGCCAATTGGCGCCTGCCGGAAGATGCGCCCTGCACCGTCGCTGATCTGACGGTGCAGGGGTGCAAGCCGGGTAACGCTCCGCAGCTTATTTTCTCGGCCATGGATTCCTCAGTAGCCACGGAAATCGAGCTCGAGTTCGCAAAGGCCGGCCACTTTGTCGTTTCCAATTCGAAAAATTACCGGATGGAGCCGGATGTGCCCCTGCTGGTGCCCGAGATTAATCCTGGCCATCTGCAACTGCTTGCGCGTCAAAAAAACGAGCGCGGCTGGAGCGGACAGATCGTCACCAATCCCAATTGCTCGACTGTGGTGCTAAGCATGGCCCTGGCTCCACTGAAAGTCTTTGGAATTGCCAGTGTCGTCGTCACAACCATGCAGGCCATCTCCGGCGCGGGCTACCCCGGCGTTGCATCCATGGACATCACCAACAACGTGATTCCGTTCATCGGTGAAGAAGAAGAAAAGATGGAGCGCGAAACGCAAAAGATTCTGGGTGAATTGGAGAATGGCGAGATTCAACGGCTGGCTGCCGGAATTAGCGCGCATTGCAATCGCGTGCCGGTGGTAAACGGCCACACGATTACAGTGTCGGTAAGGTTCGCAAGCAAGCCCGCTGAATCAGACGTCATGTCGGTATTAGAAAGCTTTTCTGGAATTCCGCAGGCCCGACAGTTACCCAGCGCGCCTCCGCGACCGATTCTTTATCTTCCGGAGTGTGACCGGCCGCAACCGCGACGGGATGCGGAGCGGGATCGCGGAATGGCGGTGAGCATCGGCCGGCTGCGGAGCTGCCCGGTAATGGATTACAAATTCGTCGTGCTGGGCCATAACACCATACGGGGAGCGGCGGGAGCGGCCGTTCTCAACGCTGAACTTATTTATTCCGAGGGGTTGCTGGACTAATGATAGTCATGAAATTTGGCGGCTCGTCGCTTGAATCCGCTGCTGCGATTCGACAAGCCGGGTCCATCGTCCAGGCGCAGCTTCACCGCCGGCCAGTCGTCGTTGTTTCCGCGCTGGGAAGGACTACACAGCAACTGCTCAACATAGGCGGCGAAGCAGCTGGCGGGGAAAAAACGCAAGCGCTCAATCGCCTTCAAAATCTGCATGACATGCACCAAGCGGAAATATTGCCATTGGTGTCGCTGCCCGAGAAAAAGCGCGCCGAATCTTTGATGGCTGGGTACTTCGCCGAGATCAGCGAATTGATTCACGGACTAAGCATCCTTGGCGAATTTACGCCTCGGGCCGCCGATACCATTGCGAGTTATGGCGAGAGACTATCGAGCGAGTTGATAGCCCTGGCCTTCGGTAATTATGGAATTGGAAGCGTTCATTTCGATGCGCGCCATGCGATTTTGACGGATGCGCGCCACATGCGGGCGGCCCCGTTGCTGGAACAAACGTATGAAAGATTGCGGCAGTTGTGCGCTCCGCTTGCGCAGGGGAACAAGGTTGTCGTGCTCGGCGGGTTCATCGGTGCAACTGAATCCGGCGTTACAACCACGCTGGGTCGCGGCGGGTCGGATTTTACGGCTGCTATTGTTGGCGCGGGACTGCACGCCGAGGAAATCCAGATTTGGACGGACGTGGATGGTGTGCTCACCTGCGATCCCAAGCTGGTTCCAGAGGCGCATCGGGTCAGGACGATTTCCTTCGCGGAGGCGGCGGAACTCGCGTATTTTGGCGCAAAGGTTCTTCACCCGGCCACGATGCTGCCCGCGATAGATATGGATATCCCGATCGTGGTGATGAACTCACGCCGGCCTGAAATAGCAGGGACGCGGATTGTCGCGAACAGCGTCCCCTGCGCGAATGTAATAAAAGCGATCTCATGCAAGCAGGGCATCAGCATCATTAACATCCGGTCGGCCCGTATGCTGATGGCCCATGGATTTCTCCGCCGGATATTTGAAATCTTTGACCGCGCAGAAACCTCGGTGGACCTGCTGGCCAGTTCCGAAGTAAGCGTCTCCCTTACCGTGGATGATCCCGCGCGGCTGGTGGAGATATCGGAAAAGCTGCGCCAATTCTCAGAGGTGAGCGTCGAGGAAAATCAGGCGATTGTTTGCGTGGTTGGCGATAACATTCGCAACACCAAAGGCGTCGCGGCTCGAATATTCGGGGCATTGCGGGACGTGCACATTCGAATGATCTCGCAGGGCNNGCGCATCGCTTTTGAATTTCAGTTTCGTTGTAGCTGCCGAAGATCTTCGCACCACGGTGGAATTGTTGCATGGCGAGTTTTTCCGCAATCCAGACCCCATGGTGTTTGACTGAAATGAATCTCGCGATTGTAGGCAACGGAAAAATGGGCCGCCTGATTGAACAACTGGCCCCGGCCCGCGGCTTCACCATCGGGCTGCGATTGGACGCTTCAAATAATGCGGGCGCGTCAGGAATTACCGCGGCCAGTTTTCGCGGGATAGATGTAGCTGTTGATTTTTCCGCCGCCGCCGCCGTTGTGGGAAATGTCGAGTCCCTGGCTTCTCTCGGAATCAACATCGTGGTGGGGACTACGGGCTGGACGGAGCATCTTGATCACATGAGAGCGGTGGTCCAGAAAAATGGCATTGGTCTG
>PKXT01000004.1 GCA_003133505.1 Acidobacteriota bacterium | reverse complement strand
TTCTCCATGAACGGGTCGCCCACCTGCACGTTCGGGCGTTTCTGCTGCGATTCTTGGCTAAATTCAGCGGATGCAAGCAACGACGCGCCGTGGATGCCATCGCGTCCGGTGCGCGCCCCTACGTAAATCACTGGATTACCTTCGCCTCGCGCCCGCGCAAAAAATAATTCATCCCGGCGCGCCAGACCCAAGGCCAGCACGTTGACGAGCGGGTTTGATGAATAACACGGTTCGAAGAGGACTTCGCCTCCGGCGGTTGGCACACCAAAGCAATTGCCGTAGAAGGCGATGCCGCTGACCACTCCATCGAGTAACCTGCGGTTACGCAACACATCTGTCTGGGGCATGCCATCCTGCGCCGTAATGGGCCCGAATCGGAGCGAATCGAAAACGGCGATGGGTCGCGCGCCCATGGTGAAAATGTCACGTAAAATTCCGCCAACACCGGTAGCCGCGCCCTGAAACGGCTCCACGAAACTGGGGTGATTATGCGATTCAATCTTGAAGACAGCGCAAAGGCCGTCGCCAATATCCACCACTCCGGCATTTTCACCAGGTCCTTGAATCACCTGCGGACCGCGGATCGGCAGGCGCCGCAGATGAACTTTGCTGGATTTATAGGAGCANNCAGTGCTCGCTCCACATCACGCTGAAAATACCCAACTCGGTAATCGAAGGCTCGCGGTTTAGCAGGTCGCACACGCGCTCGTATTCGCTGGCGGGCAGCCCGTGCTCAGCGGCGATTTCGGGAGTAATTTTGATTTTAGTATCCAGCATGGTTATCAGTAAGTTCCCCCGAGTGGTCCGCGCCTACCCGCTTGTATGGCTCAGGAAAGGCACTTCATCCCCAAATGGGTGCGTACAAGGAAATCCAATCGGAATGTTTCAATGGTCTGCAACGCCGCAATCACGCTGGGACGACGTAGCCCGCAAAGCTCCTTACCATGGAACGAAAGATGACAAGGCCGTCGGAGGATCCCATCCCCATTTCCACGGCCCGTTCAGGATGGGGCATCAAGCCCACCACGTTACGTTCGCGATTGCAGATGCCGGCGATATTGGCGAGTGAGCCATTCGGGTTCCCATCCGGCTTATTCGCGTTGTGGGTCGTGCTCTCGCGCCCAGTATCCGGACTTGTGTATCGAAAAATTACGCGGCGCTCGCGTTCAAGTTGCGCGAGGATTTCGGCATCGCAATGATAATTGCCGTCGCTGTGAGCAATGGGGACGGTGAGCACCTGCCCTTCCCGCGCTTCGCAGGTAAATGGCGTGTCACACGATTCCACGCGAATGTGAATTGGCCGGCAGATAAACCGCAGTCCGCTATTGCGCAGCACAGCTCCAGGCAGTAAGCCGGCTTCCAGCAGGATCTGAAATCCATTGCAAATGCCCAGCACCAGACCGCCGTCAGCGGCAAAACGCCGCACCGATCGCATCACTGGAGAAAAACGCGCAATCGCCCCGGTGCGCAGGTAGTCGCCGTAGGAAAAACCGCCCGGCAGGATGACGGCGTCAACCCCGGCCAAATCTTCGGACTGATGCCAAAGCATTTCCACAGGCTGGCCGAGGACGTGGGTAATGGCGTGCCACGCGTCGTGATCGCAATTGGAGCCTGGAAACACCACTACGCCGAATTTCATCCGAGGATTTCTCCTGTGCGGGCATTTTACCATACCGCCGACTGCCGCTAGTAGGGCTCGACGAGTGATTTTCCGCGCTTAATTTGCCACCGCGCAACGGGAGGTTGGTTTTCCACGTGGTGTTTATGGGATAATCGAAGAGAGCCGCGCTGATGCTAAAACGCCCGTATTCATTGGTGAAATGGGCCTTAAGAGATTTATGAAATATTGTGTTGACTTTCGGTTCGCCTATGCGTAGAATCTCCAATTGTCCTTCACACCTTCCTGTTGACCGGGAAAGTCCTGCTCTTTGATAATCCGTGAAACGTGCCAGAACTCGGTCGGTTCCAAGTGAACCGAGCGACTAAAGTTTGACTGTCCGAGGCTGATTTATCAGCCCCGGAGAGAAGCCAGATTCAACTGAGAGTTTGATCCTGGCTCAGAGCGAACGCTGGCGGCGTGCTTAACACATGCAAGTCGAATGCGCAATTCATTGTAGCAATACAGTGAGTGGGCGCATGGCGAACGGGTGCGTAACACGTGGATAACCTTCCCTCATGTGGGGAATAACCCGCCGAAAGGCGGGCTAATACCGCATAACAATTCGATGGCTTCGGCTGTTGAATTCAAAGCCCGCAAGGGCGCAGGAGGAGGGGTCCGCGGCCGATTAGCTAGTTGGCGAGGTAATGGCTCACCAAGGCAATGATCGGTAGCCGGTCTGAGAGGATGGCCGGCCACACTGGAACTGAGACACGGTCCAGACTCCTACGGGAGGCAGCAGTGGGGAATATTGCGCAATGGGCGAAAGCCTGACGCAGCGACGCCGCGTGGGGGATGAAGCTTCTCGGAGTGTAAACCCCTTTCGACCCGGACGAAGTCCCGCAAGGGATTGACGGTACGGGTATAAGAAG
>PKXT01000245.1 GCA_003133505.1 Acidobacteriota bacterium | reverse complement strand
ATCATCATGGCGCTGACCAATGGCTTGACCGCCAATGTAAACAAACTGTCCTTGCTTCACGCGCCTTTTGTCCTCGGATTAATCACCGGCGGTGCGATGATTTACTGGTTCACTGGCGCGTCAACGCAGGCCGTCAGCACCGGCGCTTATCGCGCGGTGGAATTCATCAAAGCCAATATCAAGCTCGAGGGAGTGGAGCGGGCTTCCGTTGCCGACAGCAAGAAGGTGGTCGAAATCTGCACCAAGTATGCCCAAAAGGGAATGTTGAATATTTTTATCGCCGTGTTTTTCGCGACGCTGGCATTCGCCTTCCTGGAGCCGTATTTCTTCATTGGCTACCTGATTTCCATCGCGGTGTTCGGCCTCTATCAGGCGATCTTCATGGCCAATGCCGGCGGCGGCTGGGACAACGCCAAGAAGATTGTGGAAACCGAGTTGAAGCAGAAAGGTACTCCGCTGCATGACGCAATGGTGATCTGCGATACCGTCGGCGATCCTTTCAAGGACACTTCGTCGGTAGCCCTCAATCCCGTCATCAAATTCACCACGCTTTTCGGCTTGCTGGCTGTCGAGCTGGCCGTGAAGCTCACCTACGACGACGGCTCCATGCTGACGCACTTGCTGGCGGCGGTATTTTTCGTCATCTCGTTCGTCTTCGTTTACCGCTCGTTCTACGGGATGAGGATCCGCTCAGCCAATTAACCCCGGGTCACCTTAGAATCCGGGCAAATCGAAAAGGGCGCGATGGATTTAATTCCTTTGCGCCCTTTTCATTTTCTCTTTTGGGATGGGATTACAACTTTCTGCGCGTGATTCACCATACCTCCGATACGTGGAGGTCCGAGAAGAAGAATCTCAAATTAATTATGGATAACAGTGCCTTCTCGCAGAACGATTTCACGGTTATAGGCCGCTCCAATAAAAACGATAATCGCCGTCAAATACATCCACACGATGAAGCCAATGCCGGCGGCGAGCTCCCCATAAACCACTTTGTAGGGCACATGGCGAAAATAAACGCCCAGGAGCGCGTCCACAATCCACCACAACACCGTGGCCACCAGCGCACCGGGCATCAGCGATTTCCAGAAGGGGCGGCGCAGCAGGCTTTCCCGGTAAAGCACCAGCAGGACCCCAAATCCCAGAGCCATCGAATAGGTGACGAAGGAAGCGGCGCCAGTCCAGCGAAATTGCTGACCGTGACCGAAAAGATAAATGAGTTGTTGGAGCAGGTCGTGGCCGAAAACGGAAAAAATAACTACGGTGAGCCACGGAACAATCGTTATGGCCAACAGAAACATCGCGCAGTATTGACGAAGGAAAAATCCAGTGGGTTCGGCTGTGCCATCGATCATGCGCACGCCCTCGGTTAGCCGGGCCATGGCCTGCGAACCAGCAATGACCATGCCGCCCAGTCCGAGCAGCATCCATCTAACCGGGTGGAAATCGCCCGGCGTCAGATAATTCACCACGCCCTTCCCCACCCCCGCCGGCAGAAAATAATGAACGGTCCGGGGAAGCTCCCGGCCCGCGCCCAGTAAAAGACTGGAACTGCTCAATAATCCCAGGATAAACAGCAGCGAGGGGAAAAACGCCACGAACATGTTGAAGGCCACAGCCTGTGCCTGCGCCACGCACGCGGGAGTGAGAAACACGCGCGCGACAGAGCGGCCCAGTCGCAAAAGAAATTCGCCCATTGGTCGGGGATTATACTCCCTAACCGACGCTGGCATTCACACCACCTGTTTAGTGACGGGTGAGCCATATGACAGAAACGCCATTCCCTCCACTCCAGGTCCTAAGGCTTTCGCGGCCCAAAGAAAAACGGAGGCATGGAAGCGGCGAATGAGCCGCACCCTACCTCCATTTCACTTCCACCCTCGTCTTTCCAGCCGGGCCTAACCGCGCGCTAGCGTCCGGAATGGCCGGGAGTGCCGTTGTCGCACGGGGCTCCCTCTATTTTTTCCTGATCCGATATGGTGACCGCGCCGTTGAGGGCCAGCGCCTTTCCAAGATCCACGCCCCCATTGAGCGTAATGCTCGTATTGGCCATCATGATTCCCGCGAACTGAGTGCCAGCGCCTATGGTCGCCGAGGAGCCAATTTGCCAGTACACACCACACCCTCTCGCGCATTTACGTATTGCATGAGGTTGTTGGTTGTCTCCGTAGTAGGATATCAATACTTTGGAATCGGAAGCGGTGGTCAGAGTGCTGCCGATCTGAAATATCCATTGTGATTTTGTATTCCCCTGGGCATCCAGCGTAAGCGTACCCGTCAGTTGCGCCGACGACGAAAAGCAGTAAACGCCGGGAACCAGTGTCAATCCGCCCAGATCAATGCCAGTGAGATCTGATCCACACGGNNGCTTGCGCCTGTGTCGTTTCCGGATCGGAAGAAAGATACAGCACGCCATCCACTTGCGATTGCAAGAGGCCCGTCACCGAAGGAGTAGGAGCACTTCCGACGTCACCTGCGATTCTTGTGCCCGCGCTCACATTGGTAATGCCGGAGCCGGCCAGGACCGCGAAATTATCTGCGGTTCCGAGGTTTACCGCTACCGTGCCCTGATTTTGATGAGAGGTCGCGTGGGCATTGGTCCCAACCAATGCCAGAATTGCCAAAGACAATACGACTCTTTTCATTTGATTCCCCTTTACTTAATTTTTACATTGAGTCTTTAGTCGAATACATTCAACGGACGAGGGCCGTACATTGAGCGACTAACGGGGCGGAGTGTAGTACTCCGTAGCAATACATGTCTGTGCTGTTTTATACACATTCGTTAATAAGCGTGAGGTCTATAGCAGCATGCGCATAGGAGCTTGATATGGCCCGGAGCCAGAAACCCGCTATGATGGTCATTCGGCGAAGAGTTTTTGGAATGATATAAGAATAGGGATGCTCAACTGAGAAGCGGAAAAACCATGCGCGTCATAAAACCTTCGCGGCCAGAACGGCTTTCCAGGCGCCTGCCTGGGTTTGTATTGAATTTACTGGCTATTCTGACCCTTACGGTTTCATTGCTTGGCACGCGCGCGGCATATGCCGCTGGCAACATCCATTGGAAGCCGGTGCCCGGTGCGATGATGAAGCTGGCCGGCCATCCTGTAAAAATCTGGAATATTTTTCAAGGCGACAAAAAGGGAAAGCTGTTTCTGCTCCAACTCGGACACCGCGTATTAATAGTGGATTTGCAACAGCATGTGGTCTATGGGCCGCCCCCTGCGGATTTCGCGGCTGTGTCGCACGATGATGAGTTCCAGGGCCGCGGCCCTCTGCCCGCGGATCCCCGAATCCCCACGATTGATTGGACCGAGCGCGATGTTGGCCCAGCGGAGCTGATTCAAGTCACACTCAACGATTACGGCCAGTTGTTGGAACTGCAAATCCCCCATCCGCCCGACTATCGCGGCGGACGCTATTGAACGATCCTCCCGCCGCGCGATTCGCGCCGGTAAACGCCAGCCACCCAGGGAATTCCCACCAGACCTGACTTCACATTGACCACCAGAGGATCGCCGACCGTATAAAGATCGAAATCGGTGGTGTTCACAGAGATGCGCTCGTAACGCTGCCCGTCGCGCCAGGAATAAACTACCAGCCGGTGGCCAGGCCACGGCCCGCGCATGGAAAACTTACCCACCACGGCAGTGGGTTGACCCACCAGCGGTCCATGATCCAACCCGCCGTTTCCCAGGAGCAGGACGCCTAGTAGTAACGGCACAGGAACAAAGCCGAAGTAAATTCTCTTCAGAATTTCAATGTCCAATTGACGAACAGCCCGGCGCTCCAACCACAGGCCAATTCCCAATGTGACGAAGAATAGGATCCCCACGAAAATCAGCATTCCGTCAATATCCACGGGCGGATATAAACCGCTGGCAACCACAAAAGCGAGGCCGCCCACCAGAAACACCGCCGTGCGATTGGCGAAGCTCTGCCTGAATTTTGCCTGCGCTGCGACCGCGTCCATTCCACACCGGGAACAGTCGCCGCCCATCGTGACCGCGCCGCAATTCGCGCAACGCTTCACTGGGAAGCCTTCCCAGCGCCCACCCGCTCAACGCTGGAGGGTTCCTTATCCAGGCAAACCATGTTGGTATCGCGGTTGCTGGCCAGTTGGCTGCAATCAATTTCATGGGCGCTGTGAACGGCCTCTTCCTCGGTCAGCCCCCGAGCTCTGGCGCAGTGGGAGCCGCCCTGAAAGTCCATGCAAACCACGTATTCGAATTGCTTCTGCCGCAGCGTGCCCCGTACCAGAATCCACAAGAGCAAAGCTGCTCCGCAGCCCGCGAGCAATCGAATCACCAGCTTGGTGCGTTTGTGTTGGTCCATTAAATTCTCCTCTGCTATTTGATCTTAGTGTTTTCTATAGCGGGCGTCACGCCGCGCGCTCAAAGGGCACGCGGGTATCCGTCCCAACATGCCTGCTTTGTGCTCGTCTGCTCGCTCTTTACTCAACCGCGGCCCTCCGCGTCTCCTGTAATTCTCTGTGTGAAGTACCAGGCCCGCGCGAAAAACATTCCACAATGGTTTATCCTGCTGTAGCCGCTTGTGCACATGAAAACGTTCGTCCAGAAACTGGGTTCGTCACAACATGCAAAAAAGGAACTGACATCCGCCCAGCAGCAATGGGTTTCGGACACATTACAGCGGTTGTCCCTTCGCGAAAAGCTCGGGCAGATGCTGATGGTTTATTGCTTCGGCGGATTCACGCCCACGGACAGCGCGCAATATCACGATCTGTTGTGCCAAATTGAAGAGAATCACGTTGGCGGAATTTTTCTGGGCGCCCGGGCTGGCTCGCTGGGGATTGAAAGCAGCCAGGCATATCCCGCCGCTGCCCTTATCAATGACCTGCAGCACCGCGCGGCCATCCCCCTTCTCGTCAGTGCTGATTTTGAGCAGGGTACCGGCATGCGTTTGGTCGAGGGCACGCACTTCCCTTCCGCGATGGCCGTGGCTGCCGCCGGCCAGCCGCGCGATGCATATGAGATTGGCCGGATCACCGCGCTTGAATCCCGCGCCATTGGTGTGAATTGGATCTTCGCACCTATCGCGGATGTGAACGTAAATCCCGAAAATCCAATCATTAACATTCGCTCGTTCGGCGAACACCCCACTACGGTGAGTGATTTTGTAGCCGCTTTTGTCCGCGGTGTGGAGGAAAATAGCGCGTTAGCCACGGCCAAGCATTTTCCGGGGCACGGCGATGTCGTCACAGATTCGCATTTGGAATTGCCAGTCCTGCCCGCTGACCGGAAACACCTTGAAACGGTGGAATGGCTTCCATTTCGCGCCGCAATAGACGCCGGTGTGAGTTCGATCATGACCGGCCATCTGGCCGTGCCCGCAATCGAACCC